>JACDAP010000153.1 GCA_013695395.1 Solirubrobacterales bacterium | reverse complement strand
CGACGAGACGCTCGTGTCCGAGGAGCTCTCCCCGAGTCCGCCCGTCCCGACGACCACTCCGCCGATCACGAGCGCCGAGGCGGTCGCCAGCGCGGGGAGCAGGCGGGAGCGCGACGGGAGGTGGAGCCAGCCCGGACGGCGCGACTCGCGGGGAAACCCGGCGGCCACGCGGGCGTTCAGGATCTCCTTGGCGCGATCACCCGCCGCGGGCGGCTCGTCGCGGACAGCCGCGACCAGGGCGGCCCACTCGGGGTCGGCGGTGCTTCCGGCCAGCGCGGCCTCGAGGGCGTCCAGCTCGGCCGCCTCGCGGGGGTCGAGGGTGTCGGTGTCCTTCTCGTGGCGGGTCATGCGCAGGCCTTCCGGAGCTTGGTGACGGCGCGGTGCACCTTGGTGCCCGCGTTCGATTCGGAGACGCCGACGAGCTCGCCGATCTCGGCGTTGCTCAGCCCGGCGTGGAACTTCAGGGCGATCAGCTCGCGCTCGCGCGGCTCGAGCTGCTGCAGGGCGGCCCGGACGCTCACGCGACGGTCCGGGTCGCCGTCCTCCTCGCCCACCAGCGGCTCGGGCCCGGCGGCGGGGTCGAAGGCGAGCGTCGCGACCCGCTTGCGCCGACGGAGCTCGTCCAGCGCCGCGTTGCGGGCGATGCCGAAGAGCCAGGAGCGGGCGGAGCCGCGGTCGGGGTCGAACTTCCCGCGGCGCCGGTAGGCGCGCTCGAAGGCCAACGCCGTGACGTCCTCGGCGGCCGCGCGATCGTGCAGCAGTGACCAGGCGTAGGCGTGGACGTCGGCGGCGCTCTCGCGGTAGAGCGCATCGAACGAGAAGCCGGCGGTATTCGATCTGGAGAACGCCAAGGTCAAGGTCTCACTCATGCATGCACTACGCCGCGCCGCCACATCCATCACAACGCCCCGCCGCGGATACCCTGCCGCGGTGCCCCGCTCCCGCGCAACCCGCCACGCGGTGCTCGCCGCGCTGATCACGGCCCTCGGCCTGGGCGCCGCGCTCCCGGGCGGAGCTCCGGCTGCGACCTCGTCGACGAGCTCCGCGAAGGCGAAGATGGCGGCAGCGAAGATGCGCAGCACGCGCGCGACGATCAAGAACGACCTGTGGGCCACCGTGAACATCTGCGACACGGACGAGCACCCGGACACGATCGGAATCCGCGGCTCGATGCCCGGCTCGGGCAAGAGCAGGGAGCGGATGTACATGCGCTTCCAGCTCCAGTACTTCGATCAGCAGGAGAAGGAGTGGCACAACATCGGCGCGTCCGGGGACTCTGACTTCGTCCCGGTCGGCTCGGCGAGCAAGCGCAGGGCCCGCGAGAGCGGCCGCAACTTCACGGTCCGCCCCCCGCGGACCGGCGCGTTCTACCTGCGCGGTGCGGTCACCTTCGAGTGGCGCCGGGGCACGAAGGTCACCCGTCGGCACCGCAAGCGGACGACCTCGAAGCACCCGGGCACGGCGGGGGCCGACCCGGTGGGGTTCTCGGCCGGCAAGTGCATCCTGCGCGCCGGCTGAGCGCGGCTCAGTCGAACAGGCGGGGGTCGTTGGAGATGATCCCCGTGACGCCCATCGCCTCCAGCGCCGCGATGCGCGGCCGCTCGTCGACGGTCCAGACGTAGAGCTCGCCGCCCGCCTCGCGGATCGTCCGCCAGAACGCGGGCGTCACGAGCGCCCAGTGGGCCATCACCGCCTCGATCTCCCCGGCACGGATCGCCGCGGCGAGCTTTGGCGGGAGCACGCGCCGCGCGTAGACGAGGGCGGCCAGGGCGAACGGCTTGGTCGCCGGGTGGGCCAGGTAGTTCCGGCGGACCTTCGGGACCGACCAGCCGAGGCGGATCTCCGGCGCGAGCGCGCGGACCGTCCGCAGCGAGGGGACCTCCATCGTGGAGATCAGCGTCCGGGCGGCCAGGCCGTGCTCGCGCAGCGCCGTCACGACGCGATCCTCGTAGCCGGGCAGCTTGAGGTCGACGTCCAGCTCGATGCCGGCGTAGGCCTCGGAGGTGAAGTGCGCGAGGCCCTCCTCGAGCTCGAGGGGGGTGCGGCGCGCGGCGTCCTCGTAGTCGTGGGCGAGCAGGAGGCGACCGGTGCCGTCGATGTTCTCGGAGAGGACGTCGAACTCGACCATGTCGACGCCGGCGGCCAGGCCCGCGTCGAAGGAGGCCAGCGTGTTGCCGGGCGCGATGTGGTCGGCGCCCTTGTGGCCGATGCGGCGGGTGGCTCGTGGGGTCAGCTCTGACATCCGGGGCACCAGTATGTCGGTCGGTTGTCGTCCCACTGGCCGCGCTGGGCGATCTTCGTCCCGCAGCGCGGGCACGGACGGCCGTAGGTTCCGTAGATCAGCTTCCAGCGGTCCTGCGTGCCGTTGGCGGCCGATTCGCGCATCCCCGGGCGGGCCCACCGCACGAGCCCGAGCGCCTCCTCGTCGCTCACTTCGCCGGTCGGCCGCCACGGATCGACCCCTTGCGCGAAGCAGGCCTCGACCTTCCACATGTTCCCGATCCCCGCGAGCGTGCGCTGGTCGAGGAGCGCGTCGCCGATCGGGCGCGTCGGATCGTCCTCACGCAGGCGCCGCAGGAAGCGCTGCTCGTCGAAGTCGTCCTTGATGATGTCCGGGCCGAGGGCGGCGATCCGCTGGTCGACACGCGCGCGCAGCCCGGTCATGAGCTCGAGGACCGGGCCGTCGAACTGGACGACGACGCGGCCCCCGCGGCGCATCACGAGCCAGGCGCGCCGGGGGGAGCGGCGCCACCGGGCGCCCTCCGGGTAGGTGCCCCAGGAGCCGGACATCCTCAGGTGCGAGTGGATCGTGAGGTCGCCCTCGAAGCGGAGGAAGAGGTGCTTCCCGTGCGCCTCGACGCGCTCGACCGCGCGGCCGGCGAGCTTCTCCGGCCAGCGGTCGGCGCGGAAGCGCGGATGCGGAGTGGTGAGCTCGTCCGGGACGTGGCCCTGGAGGATCGGGCGGATCCGGTTGGCGGCGTAGTGGATGGTGTCGCCCTCGGGCACGCCTGCTCCACGGTAGGGCGAGCACCTCGGGGTCGCGCCGAGCGCGGATGAGCGCCCGAATGGTGGACGCGCATCCGCGCTGAAGCCTCCCCCGGATCGGTGAGTGCTGGCTCGCGCCCGAATGGTGGACGCGCATCCGCTCTCGGCCTTCGAGGTCGCGGGGTACGCTCGCTCCCGTGTCCGTCGCCGTGGAGAAGGATCTCGCTCAGCTCGTCGGGGCCGAGCACGTCCGCCACGACGCCCACTTCCTCGCCGACGCCTCGCAGGCGATGGGGCTGCGCGGAGAGGCGGCCGCGGTCGTCCTGCCGGGGAGCGCCGAGGAGGTCGCGACCGTGGTGGCCTGGTGCTGCGAGCGCGGCGTCGTGATGGTCCCCCGGGGCGGCGGAACGGGCTACGCCGGCGGGGCGGTCCCGCTCGACCCGGACGCGGTCGTGATCGCGCTCGACCGGCTCGACCGGGTGCGCTCGTTCGATCCCGGCCTGTGGCGGATGGAGGCCGAGGCCGGTGTGAGCACCCAGACCGTGCAGCGGCTCGCCCGCGAGAACGGGCTCGTCTTCCCGCCCGATCCGGGCGCCGCGGAGCAGTCGCAGATCGGCGGGAACATCGCGACGAACGCCGGTGGTCCGCACTGCTTCAAGTACGGCGTCACCCGCGCCTGGGTGACCGGCGTGGAGGCGGTGCTCGCGCCCGGTGCGCTCGTCCGCTTCGGCGGCCCGGTGCGCAAGGACGTCGCGGGCTATGACCTCACGGGCCTGCTCTGCGGGAGCGAGGGGACGCTCGGGATCGTCACGGGCGCCTGGCTGCGGCTCATGCCCGCGCCCGCGCTGCAGCTCCCGGTGGTCGGCGCCTTTGCGGGTGTGGAGGAGGGCTGCGCGGCGATCGAGCGCGTGCTCGCCTCCGGGGTGGTCCCGGCGACGATCGAGTACCTCGACGCGGGCGCTCTGGCCGCGAGCGCGGCGTCGTTCCCGGGCGGGCTCCCGGACCGGGCGGCGTTCCTCGTGGTCTGCGAGGCGGACACGAGCGAGGAGGACGCCGGCGAGCTGGCCGAGGCGCTTACCGGCGAGCTCGGAGACGCGCTGCGCCCGGAGGCCCGCGAGATGTGGCGGTGGCGCGACGGGGTCTCCCTCGCGGTCACCGCGCGGCGGGGCGGCAAGCTCTCCGAGGACATCGGGGTGCCGCTCGACCGGCTCGCCGACGGGATCTCCGGCACGGTCGAGATCGCTGAGCGTCACGGCCTGGAGGGCTGCTCCTGGGGGCACGCGGGGGACGGCAACCTGCACTCGACCTTCCTGCTCGAACCGGGCGACGCGGCGCAGCTCGAGCGTGCCCACGCGGCGGTCGAGGAGCTCTTCGCGCTGGCGACCCGGCTCGGCGGCACGGTCAGCGGCGAGCACGGGCTCGGCTGGCTCAAGCGCGGACAGCTCTCCCGCCAGTGGGCGCCCGGCGCTGTGGCCGCGCACGAGGCGATCAAGGCCGCGCTCGATCCGCAGGGCCTGTTCAACCCGGGCAAGAAGACGGTCTGACCCCCTGAAGTCCGCCGCGGTCCGCCATCATGCCCCGGATGCAGCTCTCCGACGGCATGGCAGCGCTCTGGGTCCTCGCGGCCGGGGGTGGCGGCTCCTCCAGCTTCGGTGGCGGAGGCGGAGGGGGCGGCTTCAGCGGCGGCGGCTCGAGCGGCTCGGGCGGGAGCGGGGAGATGAGCCCTGGCGCGTTCGCGTTGGTCGCGGTGGCCGTGGTGCTCTTCCTCGTCGCCGGTGCCCTGCTCGCCGCCCGCAAGCGGCGCCGGAGCCGGGAGGCTCGCGAGGCACGCTCGATCATCACCCAGCGGGCGGCCGCCGAGGCCGTCGAGGACGACGAGCACTTCGCGGTCGAGACGGTGCTCGCCGCGGCCCGGGCGCTCTTCATGGGCGTCCAGGAGGCCTGGGAGGCCCGCGATCGCGACCGGCTGCGTGGCCTCGCGGGCGAGGACCTCTTCGAGGAGTGGAAGCTCCGGCTGGACGACTTCGCGAAGAAGGGCTGGCACAACCGGGTGCAGGTCACCCACGACCCCGACATCCACTACGTCGGGCTCGAGAACCGTGGGGACGACGCGCAGGACACCGTCGTGGTCTCGATCGAATGCACGCTCGAGGACTACGTCGTCGACGACGGGGGCACGACGATCTACAAGGACGGCGAGAGCTCCGCGGGGGTCCGCCTGTGTGAGTTCTGGACGCTCCGCTGGAGCGGGGACGGCTGGCGCGTGGACTCGATCCAGAGCGAGGAGGAGGCCGCCGGGGTGCTCGACGCGCCGCTGGTCCCCTCACCGTGGAGTGACGAGGGGCGGCTGCGGGACGAGGCGCTCGTGGAGGGCGCGGTCGCCGACGCGGCACCGGACGGCTCGCCGCGCGCGGCCGAGCTCGTCGACCTCGACTACGCCGACGACGCCCGGGCGGCGGCGCTCGACCTGTCGCTCGTCGACGGCCGCTTCGCCCCGGACGTGCTCGAGGCCGCCGTTCGTGGTGTGCTCCCGGCCTGGGTGGCCGCGGTGGACGGCGCCGACGACGCGCTGCTGCGCGTGGCCACGCCCGAGGCGGTCCACGAGCTGCTCTACCCCCGGGGGGACGACCGGGTCAGGCTCGTCGTGCGGGCGCCCCGCCTGGAAACGGTGCGGATCGTGGAGCTCCACACCGACCGGGACCCGGTGGAGATGACGGTCTCGGTCAGCTACCGCGGCCGGCGCTACCTCGAGGACCGCTCGACCGCCGCGGTGGTCGAGGGCAGCCGCGAGAGGGAGACGAGCACCGTCGAGCGTCTCGTGCTCCGGCTCGACGACGGTGACCCCGAGGTGCCGTGGCGCGTGGTCGGCGGGGCCGGCGTGCGGACGACCTAGGAGGCTCGCTCACCCGGTCGCGCCGACCGCCTCGCGCACGAGGGCCCGGTCGTGCTCGTAGTCGAGCAGCTGCTCGGCCTCCCCGGGCGTGACCCAGCGTCGCTCGTCGACCTCGTCGTTGACCACGAACGGCGTGTCCGCGTCGATCGTCATCCGCCACCAGCGCACGAGCTTCGGGCGGTGCTTGCGGTCGACGTACTCGTGCGGGGTGAGCTCGTCGCCGCAGGTGGCGGTCAGGCCCGTCTCCTCCCAGACCTCGCGGAGCGCGCCCGTCTGGAAGTCCTCGCCCGCGTCGAGCTTGCCCTTGGGCAGCGACCAGTCCTCATACCGGGGGCGGTGGATGACGCAGACGCGGCCACCGTGGAGGATCACGCCGCCGGCGGCGAGGACGCGTCCGTGCTGGTCGAACTCGGGCACCCGGTGCATTCCAGCAGCTTGCGGGGGCGGGCGGATCACGGGTGCGCGCCGCGTCTGCGAGGCTCGGGCGGTGGTGACCGACGAGGATCCGCGCGACGCGCACGGCCGCAGCGACCGCACGCAGCTCGCGCTCCTGGCCACCCGGCACCCGGCGGGGGCGCGGCTCGCCCGCCTGTTCGCCCGTGGGGAGGTCGGGGTGGTCGGCGGGCTCGCGCTCGGCCTGCGTTTCCCGGCCCGGGCGCTCCCACCCGGGCACGCGCACACCCGGCAGCTGCTCCGGGGCGAGCTCGAGGTTCCGGTGCAGGAGGCCCTGCGTCGCAGCCTGCCGGAGGGCGGCGTGCTCTGGGACGTCGGCGCGAACGTCGGCTTCTTCAGCCTGCTCGGGGCGCGGCTCGTCGGCGAGGCGGGCCGTGTGGTGGCGTGGGAACCCGTGACCGCGGTGGCCGAGCTGGCCCGGGAGGCGGCGCTCCGCTCCGGGCTCGAGGCCCGGGTGGAGGTACGCAGCGAGGCTGTCGGTGCTGCGGTCGGCAGCGAGGAGCTGCTCGTCTGCGAGGACGCGAGCTGGTCCCACCTCGCCTCGCGGGGCAACGTCGCGGGCACCCGGGTGACGGAGGTCTCCGTCACCACGCTCGACGCCGCGCTGTCCGGCGGAGCGAGGCCGCCAGACGTGGTCAAGCTCGACGTCGAGGGCTCCGAGGCCGACGTGCTCCGGGGGGGCCGAGAGCTGCTCGCCTCCCACGGCCCGGTGCTCGTCATCGAACTGCACGACACCGCGGCGGAGGTCTGCGACCTGCTCGCTGCCGCGGGCTACCTCGCCGAGCGCCTGGACGGTCAGGGCCCAGCCCGCGACGCCCCGCCGCACGCGCATCTCCTCGCTCGACCACGGTGAGGTCGCGAACCGCCCGCTGGCGCGGGGGGTTGTGCAAAAAGTGACGCATATGGTCACCTGGAGCGCACACCCCCCGGCACGCCCGGGCCGGTTCAGGCGCTGAGGGTGAGCTTCGTCGGGCCCTGCCGGAAGCCGAGCTCCACGAGCAGCGCCTCGAGCGGGTGGCCGATGACCCGCTCCCCGTCGATCCGCTCGAGCGAGAGCTTCCGCCCGCGCCCGCCGCTGACGAACGCGACGAGCGCCTCGAGCGAGTCGCGCACCCGCGCGTCCTCGGCCTCCACGAGCAGCGTGATCCCTCGCCCGCCCTTCTCGACGTAGACGACCGGCTCCGCGCCGGAGAGCACCACGTGCGCGCCCGCCACCCGCGCGGGGCGCCGCTTCTCGCCCTCCCGCTTCGGCCAGGGCAGCGCCGCGCCGAAGGGCTGCGCCGGGTCGGTGGCGGCGAGAACGACCGGCGGGGTCTCCTCGGCGACCTGCTGGGCACGCAGACGCTCGACCGCGCCGGGCAGCGCAAACTGCGCGCCGCCCAGGCCCTCGACGAAGTAGCCGCGGCGACAGACGCCCAGGGTCTCGAGCTGCTGGAGCGCGTCGTACAGGATCGAGAACCCGCCGCTGATCCCCTCGGCGAGCACCTGCTCGCGGGTGACGATGCCGTAGCGCTCGAGCAGCAACTCGGCGAGCACGCGGCGCCGCGCGCCCGGCTCCGGCTCGCTGCGGAAGATCGTGCTCGAGAGGGCCCAGCGTCCCTGCGTCGGGGTCGCGGCGCTCCCCGTCCGGCGCGAGCCGAAGCGCCGGCCGGGCCGGTTGGTCTTGGGTCGTGCGCGCGCCAGCGTCTGCTTCGGCGCGCGCAGCGGTGCCCAGCCGTCGTTGGTGACCTCGCCCGCCCAGACGAGGTCCCACAGCGCCTCCTGCAGCTGCTCCGGACCCAGCGCGAGCTCGGCGAGCAGGTCGGTGAAGAAGCAGGGGGAGAGGGCGAGCCGCTCGCGCAGGATGTCGTGCTCGGGCAGGTCGGGCCGCTCGGTCTTCACCGGCGGCGGGCCGATCGCCTCGGCGTCGTCGCGGAAGTAGAGCGCCACCCGCCCGGTCGTGCGGCCGATCGCGCCCGCGCCGACCCAGACGATCTCGCCGCTCGCGCAGAGCTGGTCGAGCCAGGTGGGTGAGTAGGCGCCGCAGCGCCGCGGGAGCACCTCGCGCTCCCACACCTCGACGGGGAGCGCGAGCCCCTGCAGCGGGATCAGCACCTCGCGTAGGCGGTCGACCCCTGCCCCGGCGGCCGCGTGACGATCGATCCCCTGCCAGCTCGGGAGGAAGGCGGCCAGCGCGCGCTGGTCGACCGCCTCGATCTCCTTACGCAGCACGGCCAGCGAGGCGCGCCGCAGCCGGCGGAGCACCTCCGTGTCGCACCACTCGCGCTCGGACCCGCCGGGGCGCAGCTCACCGCGCACGAGCGTCCCGTCGCGCTCCAGGGATTCGAGCGAGGCGGTCGGATCGACGCGATAGCGCTCACGCAGCTCCTCGGTGGTGAACGGCCCGTGGGTGGCGCCGAAGCGCCGGGCGAGCTTCGTCAGCGCGTCCGGCACGTCGGCGACGAACGCCTCGGGGAGCCCGCCGGGCGGCACGACGCCGAGCGCGTCGCGATAGAGCCCGACGTCGTCGGCGGCGATCCAGCGCTCCTCACCGGCCATCCGCAGCCGCACCGCGCGGCGCTCGGCCGCGAGCTCGAGCAGGAGCTGCTCGGCGTCGAGCCCGGGCTCCAGCCGCGCGGCAGCCTCCACGAGGGTCAGGTCGCCGACCCGGCGCAGCACGTCACCGAGCGCGTCCTTCGAGCCGGCTCGGGTCCGGTCGGAGCGGTGCTGCAGGTCGTCCTCGAGGAGGGCCAGCGCCGCCGGGTCGATCAGGTCACGCAGCTCCTCCTGACCGAGCAGCTCGCGCAGCAGGTCGCGGTCGAGCGAGAGGGCCGCTGCGCGCCGCTCGGCGTTCGGCGTGTCGCCCTCGTACATGTAGGTCGCCACGTAGTCGAAGAGCAGGGCGCTCGCGAACGGCGAGGCGCGTTCGGTTTCGATCTCGACGAGGCCGATCTCGCGGGACTGCAGCCCGGTGAGCAGCTCCTCGAGGCCGGGCACGTCGAGCACGTCGCGCAGGCACTCGCGGTAGGTCTCGAGGATGATCGGGAAGTCCGCGTAGCGCTTGGCCACCTCGAGCAGTGACTGCGCTTTGAGCCGCTGCTGCCAGAGCGGGGTGCGCTTGCCGGGGTAGGCGCGGGGGATGAGCAGGGCGCGGCCGGCGTTCTCACGGAAGCGCGCGCCGAAGAGGGCACTGCTTCCCAGCTCCGCCACGACGAGCTCCTCGAGCTCGTCCGGCGGGACCATCACGAGCTCCGCCCCCGGAGGCTCGTCGGCGTCGGGGAGGTGGACGATGATCCCGTCGTCGGAGTAGATCGCGTCCGATTCGAGGCCGTAGGTGTCCCGGATGCGGGCACTCAGGGCGAGCGCCCACGCCGCGTGCACCCGCCCGCCGTACGGGCTCAGCACGCACATCCGCCAGTCACCGATCTCGTCGCGGAAGCGCTCCACCACGAGTGTCCGGTCCGACGGGACGATCCGCGTCGCCTCCTGCTGCTCGAGGAGGAAGTCGATGAGGTTCTTCGCCGCTCGCGGGTCGAGGTCGTACTCCGCCTCCAGCGTCGCCGGGCTCTTCGAGACCGCCTCGCGCGCGAACTGCCCGACCGCCTGTCCGAGCTCCTTCGGCCGCCCGACGGTGTCGCCCTTCCAGAACGGGAGCGCTCCGGGCGCGCCGGGCGCGGGCGTGACGACGACCCGGTCGCGTCCGATCTCCTCGATCCGCCAGGACGACGCCCCGAGCAGGAAGGTCTGGCCCGGCCGCGCTTCGTAGACCATCTCCTCGTCGAGCTCGCCCACGCGCCGCCCGTCGGGCAGCACAACCGCGAAGAGCCCGCGGTCCGGGATCGTGCCGGCGTTGACGATCGCGAGCCCCTGCGCGCCCTTGCGGGGCCGCAGCGTCCCGCCGAGGCGGTCCCACACCAGGCGGGGCCGCAGCTCCGCGAACTCCTGTGAGGGGTAACGCCCGTCGAGCATGTCGAGCACGTTCTCGAGCAGCTCGCGCGTGAGCTCCGCGTAGGAGTGCGTGCGGGTGACGAGAGCGAAGAGGTCGTCGACGCTGACCGGCTCGGGATCGGCGCTCGCCACGATCGCGACGATCTGCTGCGCGAGCACGTCGAGGGGGTTCTTCGGCACGACGGTCTTCTCGATCCGCCCCTCGCGCATCAGCTTGACGATCACCGCGCACTCCAGGAGGTCTCCGCGGAACTTGGGGAAGATCCGGCCCTTCGATGTGTCCCCGACGTTGTGCCCCGCCCGGCCGATCCGCTGCAGCCCGCGGGCCACGGACTTCGGCGACTCGATCTGCAGAACGAGGTCGACCGCGCCCATGTCGATGCCGAGCTCGAGCGAGGAGGTTGCCACCAGGCACGGGAGCTCCCCGCTCTTGAGCAGCTCCTCCACCACCGTGCGCTCCTCGCGGGCGAGCGAGCCGTGGTGGGCGCGGGCGATCGACATCGGGCCGACCTCGTCGTCAGAGGCCTCCTGCGCCTCGGCGGTGGCGAGCTCGTTGAGCCGCAGCGCGAGCCGCTCGGCTCCGCGCCGGTTGTTGACGAAGACGATGGTCGAGCGGTGTTCGCGGACGAGCTTCAGCAGCTCGGGGTAGATCGCGGGCCAGATCGACTTGCGCGTCGCCTCGCCCCCGGAGAGCGGGTCGAGGGGATCCAGTGAGAGACCGGCGGGGGTCGCGTCTCGGGCCCCCCCGCGCCCCTGATCCGGTTCCTTCATCGACTCGACCGGGACGTGGATCTTCAGGTCGAGCGGCTTGCGGACCCCGGCGTCGACGATCGTGCAGGCCCGCTTCGGGCCGACCATGTACCGGCCGACCTCCTCGAGTGGGTTCTGGGTCGCCGAGAGCCCGATCCGCTGCACCTCCCGCGCGTTCAGCGCGGTGAGCCGCTCGAGTGTGAGCGCCATGTGGGAGCCGCGCTTGGTCGCCGCGACCGCGTGGATCTCGTCCAGGATGATCGCCTCGACGTGCTCGAGCATCGTCCGCGCCTGGCTCGTGAGGATCAGGTAGAGCGACTCGGGCGTCGTGATCAGGACGTCGGGCGGCGTGCGCTTCATCTGCGCCCGCTCCTTCTGCGAGGTGTCGCCCGTGCGGATCGCGACGCTCACGTCCGCCCCGATGCCACGCAGGGGCGCGCGCAGGTTCCGGTCGACGTCGTAGGCGAGCGCCTTGAGCGGCGAGACGTAGACGAGGCGGGTGCCGGGCTCCGCGCGGGTCGGCTCCCGGACGAACCGGTCGAGCCCCCAGAGGAACGCCGCGAGCGTCTTGCCCGAGCCGGTCGGTGCGGAGATGAGCGTGTGCTCGCCCGTGGCGATGGCAGGCCACGCCAGGGCCTGGACCTCCGTCGGCTCCTTGAACGCGTTCTCGAACCACTGCGCGACCCCGGGGGTGAAGGCGCTCAGCGGCATGCCGTTCAGCGTACCCGGGACGAACGGGCGTTCGACCGCGGTCAGGCCTCGGTGGTGGCCGAGAGGATCACCGCGCGGGCGGACACCGGCGGGGTGAGCTCGGGGATCCGTCGGCAGACCTCGATGCCATCAGCCGGCCGGTTCGATGGCGAACAGGGCCACGGCTTGAAGGTGGCAAAATATCGAGATGCGAAGGCTCACTTAGGCGCCAGTCAGGTGGCGCGCGCGGACGAGCGTTCCGTCGATCATCTTCTCGGTCAGCCGGCCCGTGAACGTGTTCTGCTGACTCGGGTGGAAGCAGCCGAGCAGCGGCCAGCGCCCGCCGCCGCCGTCCCACGACGCGTCATGACCGAACGAGGGCCGCGGGCGGGGCATCGGCTCACCGGCCGCGGTGCGCAGTCGGAGCGCGGCCTGCCAGGCGAAGCCGCCGAGGCAGAGGATCAGCTCGACCGACGTGAGCAGCTCGAGCTCCCGGACCGCCCACGGCAGGCAGGCGTCCCGCTCCTGCGGGCTCGGCTGGTTGGCCGGCGGCGCGCAGCGCACGGCGGAGGCGATCCAGGCGTCGTGCAGCTCGAGCCCGTCGCCCGCGCGTACCGAGAC
>JACDAP010000135.1 GCA_013695395.1 Solirubrobacterales bacterium | reverse complement strand
CCTTCGAAGGGAAGCTCGGCGCGGTCGACGAGCAGCTGATCGCCGAAGGCCGGATGCACCGGCTCGAACGGGCCGAGGACCTCCAGCTCGCCAAGCGCGACGGAGCGGCCCCGGAGCGGATCCGGCGCGACCCGCAGGTGCTCGTCGACCTGCTCTGCTCGCCCGCGGTACCGCACTAGGTATCAACAGCGGCATCAGACGCCACCCGCAACCAGGTCCGGCGTTAGCGGAGCTACACGTTGACCGAATGGGAGCGCACACACGCACCGACCCCCCGGAGCATGTAGTCCATGTCCGGCGGCCTTCAATCACGCGGCGCGGTGTGCCGGACGATCTCGGCGGCGATCTCGCCGATCGCCTCGAGCTCACCCGTGGCGACCCGTATGACGAACGCGTAGACCTCGTCGTTGGTGAAGGTGAGCCGCAGGCCGTTGAGCCCCAGGAACGCGATCGTGCCGGCCAGGGCCAGCCGCTTGTTCCCGTCGACTAGCGCATGGTTGCGTGCGAGCGAGTGCAGCAGCGCTGCGGCCTTCTCGGGAAGGCCCGGGTAGGCATCCTCTCCGAAGGCGGTGGCCTGCGGGCGGGCCAGTGCCGATTCGAGCAGGCCGACATCGCGGATCTCCGGCGGGGCGCCGAGCGTCCGCTCCGCGACGTGGAGCAGCGCGTCGAGGTCGAGGAAGATCACTGGCCGAGACGCTCGAGGGCGTCCGCGTAGCGCGGAAGCTCCTCGTCGAGCAGGCGGTCGAGCTCGGGGCGGTCCGCCCTGGCTGCGTACTCGCGGACGGCCTCGCGGGCCACCTCCTGCATCGAGCGGCCCTCGCGCTTCGCGCACGCACGGAGTGCTTCGGTCTCGCGATCGTCGAGGCGGAGGGTCATGGCCATCCGGCGATGGTATCAAAGCTGATACCAGACGACGAGGAGGGCTCCCCTTAGACTTCCGGCCGTGCGCCTGCGTCCCCGCGCGGCTTTCCCGCTGCACCGCCACTCGCTCCCGCAGGTCCTCGTCGACGCCGTCCTCGTCGCCGCTGCGGTGATCCTCGCCTACCGGCTGCGCTTCGACACGGACATCCCCCCGAAGTTCGAGGACCTCCTGTGGGCCACGATCGGGCCGACGGTGGGGATGAGCCTCGTGACCTTCACCGTCTTCGGGATGTACCAGAAGTGGTGGCGCTACACAGGTCAGCGCGACTACACACGGATCATCCAGGCGGTCGGCGTCTCCACGCTGCTGATGGCGGTCTACGCGATCGTCTTCCACCCGGTCACCGTCGGCTCCGGGCGTGGCGAGACGACCCTCTCCGTGGCGCCCGGCGTGCTCGCGTTCTTCTTCCTGATCGCGCTCTTCCTCGTCGGGGGCGTGCGATTCGTCGCCCACGCGGTCTACGAGCGGCCGATCCGGGGCTTCCGTGCGAAGGCCGACGCTCGGCGCATCCTCATCGTCGGCGCGGGCGACGGCGGCCGCCTCGTCCTGCGCGAGATCATGCGCAACCCGGAGCTCGGCCTCAACCCGGTCGGCTTCGTCGACGACGATCCGCTCAAGCGGCGCCAGCGGGTCGACGGGGTCCGGGTGCTCGGGACGACCGCCGAGCTGGCCGAGGTGCTCGACGAGACCGAGCCCGACGAGGTGACGATCGCGATCCCGTCCGCGCCCGGGACCCTGCGGGCCAAGGTCGTCAAGGCCTGCCGGGACCGAGGCATCCCCGTGCGGACCATGCCCACGGTCTTCGAACTGCTGCAGGGCGGGCCGAACGTGGTCAAGCAGGTCCGTGAGATCCAGGTCGAGGACGTCCTCGGGCGCGAGCCCGTGCGGATGGACGTGGACCGGGTCGGGCGCTACCTGGAGGGCAGGGTCGTGATGGTCACGGGCGCCGGGGGCTCGATCGGCTCGGAGCTCTGCCGTCAGATCGCCCGCGTCGCCCCGCGCCGGATCGTGCTGGTCGATCACGCGGAGGACAACCTCTTCACGATCCAGCGTGAGCTGGAAGACGACCGCCACGTCCACCCGAGCACGCTGGCCACGGTCCTCGCGGACTGCAAGGAAGGCGAGCGGATGCGTGAGGTCTTCGCCGCGCAGCGTCCTGCGGTCGTCTTCCACGCCGCGGCCTACAAGCACGTCGGACTGATGGAGATGAACCCGGTGGAGGCCGTCCGCAACAACGCGCTGGCCACCCGGCTGATGGCACAGGTCGCGGGGGAGTTCGGCGTCGAGCGTTTCCTGCTCGTCTCCACGGACAAGGCCGTCCAGCCCGCGACCGTCATGGGCGCCTCCAAGGCGCTTGCCGAGTTCGCCGTCGAGGAGGCGGGCGAGCGTCACCCGGCCACGCGCTACGCGGCGGTGCGCTTCGGCAACGTGCTCGGCTCGAGCGGCTCGGTGGTCCCGATCTTCCGCCGCCAGATCGCCCGGGGCGGCCCGATCACGATCACCGACGAGCGGATGCAGCGCTACTTCATGACGATCCCGGAGGCGGTGCAGCTGATCATCCGCGCCGGTGACCTCGGGGAGGGCGGCGAGGTCTTCGTCCTCGACATGGGCGAGCCGGTCAAGATCGTGGACCTCGCGCGGGCGATGATCGAGCTCTCCGGCCTCGAGGCGGACAAGGACATCGCGATCGAGATCGTCGGTCGCCGCGCCGGCGAGAAGCTCGACGAGGCGCTCTTCAACCCCTACGAGCACGTGCTGCCCACGCCGGCCGAGAAGATCTCCCGGGCCGAGCGCGCCCGGCTCGATCCGGGCGCGGTGGCCGAGATGTTCGACCAGATCCAGCTGCTGGTGCTGGAGGGAGATGCCGCGGCGCTCGCGGCGAAGGTCGCCGAGTTCTCGCTCCTGCGGGGACCCTCGCGCGTGAGCTGAGTCCGGAGGCGCTGCAGGGGCGCATCCGCACCGCGGAGGCGCACGGCCTAGAATCGCTCCCTTCATGTCGGTCGTCACCGCTTTCTCGGTGTCCGAGCAGATCACGGACGTGGGCGCCTACGCGGGCCTGGCTTCGATCCTCGGGCTCGCCGTGCTCTCGCTGCTCTACTTCGGCCAGGCCCGGGAGCTCAGGCGCCTCCGTGACTGGGCGGGCCGGGCGCCGGAGCGCACCGCCGAGCTGCAGGAGCAGGCCAACCAGGCTGCGGCGGCCTCCGCGCAGCGGCGTCC
>JACDAP010000125.1 GCA_013695395.1 Solirubrobacterales bacterium | reverse complement strand
GGACTGAGCGCCCGGGCTCCGGCTCGACGCCCGGCTTGGCCCCGGTCAGGAGCTGCCGGGCGACAAGCCCCAGCGCGTACCGGTCGCTCGCCGGGGTCGCCGCTCCGCCGGAGCGCTGCTCGGGGGCGAGGTAGGCGAGCGTGCCCAGGACCATCCCGGTGGAGGTCATCGCCGACTCCCAGGCCGCGGTGGCGATTCCGAAGTCACCGACCGCGACATGGTCGCGCTCGTCCAGCAGCAGGTTCGCGGGCTTGACGTCCCGGTGGACGACCCCCTCGGCGTGCGCCAGGTCGAGTGCCGAGGCGGCGTCCTCGAGCCAGTCGAGCGCCTGCTCCTGTGGGATCGGCCCGTCGGTGAGCCGGTCGGCGACGGTGCCGCCGGGGTAGAGCGCCATGACGAGGTACGTCTGCCCGTCGTGCTCGCCCGCGTCGTACACGGTCACGACGTGCGGATGGGTCGAGAGCCGCGCGGCCGCCCGGGCTTCCCGGGTGAAGCGGCGGCGCGCCTCGTCATCGGCGGCGAGCGCCGGAGCGAGCACCTTGACCGCGACCCGGCGCCCCAGGAGCTCGTCGGTGGCCTCCCAGACCGACGCCATGCCGCCGTCGGCGACGTGGCGCACGAGCCGGTAGCGCTCGGGCAGGCTGGGAGGGGCGGCGGCGGACATCGACCCGGAAGAGTGCCCTATCGCGCGCGCCGCTACACTCCGCCGCCTCATGGCCAAGGTTTGTCACAGTTGCGGGAAGGGCCCGGCCTTCGGCCAGAGCCGAAGCCACTCGATGGTTGCGACCAAGCGGCGCTTCAACGCGAACCTGCAGAAGGTCCGCATCATGGTCGGCCCCGCGCCCCGCCGGGTGAACGTCTGCACCCGCTGCCTGAAGGCCGGCAAGGTCACCAAGGCGCTGTAACCCGGGGCGCGCCCCGGGTTCCCGCTCTCTATGCAGGACCCAAGCCTCGTCCGGTTCCGGAAGGTCGTCGCCGGAGCGCTCACCCACCTCGACTCGCGCCGCGAGGAGATCAACGACCTGAACGTCTTCCCGGTCGCCGACGGCGACACGGGCGACAACATGGCGCTGACGCTACGGGCCGTGCTCGAGGAGATCGACCGGCTGCTCGCCGACCCCGACCGGGTCCTCGACGAGGTCGGCCGCTCCGAGCTCACCGAGTCTGTCGCCCGGGCAGCGCTGCTCGGTGCGCGCGGCAACTCGGGCGTCATCCTCTCCCAGCTGATCCGCGGGGCGGCCGAGGAGCTCGTCTCCCGCCCCGGCGAGCTCATCGACCCGATCATGATCGGCGCCGCGATGGCCAAGGCGGCCCAGCGCGCCTACGACTCCGTCCGCCAGCCCGCCGAGGGGACCATGCTCACCGTGATGCGGGAGATGGCCCAGCGGATCGCCCTGGAGCTGCCCGCGGTGCAGAACCCGCGGCTGGGCAGCGAGTGGAATCCGGAGCTGCAGGACCGCCTCATCGCCGAGGTGCTCGAGCACGCGATCGAGGCCGGGGAGGAGGCGGTGCGCCGCGGCCCCGAGCTGCTGCCCGTCCTCAAGGAGGCCGGCGTCGTCGACGCGGGAGGCCACGCGGTCACGATCCTCTTCGCGGGCGTGGTCGCCGCGTTGCGCGGCACCGACGGGCCGGAGATCCCGCGCCACGCGGCCGCCGCCCGGGTCTCCCACCCCGAGCACGAGTCGAGCACGTACCGCTACTGCACGAACTTCGCGGCCATCGGCACGGGGCTCGACGCAGGCGACTACATCCAGCGGCTGGAGGCGATCGGCGACTCGGTCCTCGTCGTCGGGGACGCGACGACCCTGAAGATCCACGTGCACACCGACGACCCGGAAGCCGCCACCGGCCTGTTCGAACCGCCGCACGTCGTCTCCCACCTCGACGTCGCCGACATGAACGAGCAGGTGAGCGAGCGGGAGGCCCGGCTGGCCGCGCCCCCTACGTCGACTGCCGGCACCGGCGTCCTGGCCGTCGCCTCCGGGGACGGGATGTGCGCGCTCTTCGAGGGGCTCGGCGCCCAGGTGCTCGACGGGGGGCCGACGCTCAACCCGTCGACCTACGAGCTGCTTGCGGGCATCCACCAGGTACCCGCCGAGGAGGTCATCGTGCTGCCGAACTCGAGCAACGTCTTCATGGCCGCCGAGCGGGCGGCCGAGCTCTCCGAGAAGCAGGTCCTCGTGCTCGAGACCCGCTCGCAGCAGGCGGGTCTTGCCGCGGCGATCGGCCTGACCGCGAGCCGCACCGCCGAGCAGAACGCGCGGGCGATGCGCGCGGCGCTCGCCGGCCTGCGCACCGGTGCCGTGGCCCGCGCGGGCCGTGAGGACAAGGAAGGCCGGTTCGTGGTGGGGGACGCGATCGGCTTCGTCGAGGACGAACTGGTCGCCTGGGGCAGCCCCGAGCAGGCGCTGGGCAGTGTCCTGCACGCGCTCGGTGAGGGCTCCGAGCTCATCACCTGCATCGCGGGCGAGGGCGCCCCGCTCACCCAGGAGGCTGTCGCGGCGATGGCCAACGGGGTCGAGCTCGAGCTCTCCGAGGGCGGCCAGCCCGCCTACTGGTGGCTGCTCAGCGCGGAATAGGCGAGGAGGGCTCGATGGTCAGGTCCAGGCTGCCGTGGAGCTTCGGCGCGTCCCGGTCCTCGGGGAGCGTCCTCTCGATCCGCAGCCGTGCCGAACGGCCGTCCACGCTCCATTCGGCGATCTGGTTGTCGAACGTAGGGGGCTGCGCGAACGACCACCACAGCCTGGGCTCGCCGACCCCCGCCCAGCGGGCCAGGCGCCGCGTCGCCGCGGCCATCCCGCGACTGGATCCGAGCTTCTGCGCGCGTTGCTCGTTCGCGCTCAGCGGGTTGCGCACCGGTGAGCAGACCGCCTGCAGGATCCGCGTGTCGACCGGGCCGGATCTCAGGCGTGCCTCGGCCAGGTAGGCGTGGTGGACGTCACCGGAGAGGAACGTGATCGTCGCCGGCGGGGACCCGTACTCGCCGCGGGCGATCGCTTCGATCAGCCGGGACATCTCGGTGAACGAGTCCTGGAAGGCCGGCCAGTGCTCGAGGTCGATCCCCTGGCGGACCTTCTCGGCCAGCCAGGCGGCGGGGCGGCCCCAGGCACCGTCGCAGAGCGCCTCATTGAACGCCTCGAAGTGGTGCAGGCCGGGGGCCAGCATGAACGGGACCGAGGTGCCGATCAGCAGGTGGTCGTAGTCGCCGCGGGCGTTCTCCCGCATCCAGGCGAACTCCCGGTCGGAGATCATCTGGCGGGCACCCGGGGTCAGGACGCGGCCGGCGCGGGAGTCGAGCACGAGCAGCCGGGTCCGGCCGAGGTCGCGCCGGAAGCTCCAGCGGGCCGAGGCGGTCTCCTCGTCGGCCTGCCGGGCGAAAACGGCCAGCCGCTCATCGGCGTCCGTGTCGTCCTGCTGCAGGGCGCAGAACAGCTTCTCGGCGCGCAGCCCGGCGGGGGAGAGGTTGCCGAGGTGCTGGCAGAGCCAGTAGCTCGTGAACGCGCCGACGATCCGCTCCTCCCACCACGGCTTGGCCCGGATCCTCGTCCGCCAGGCCTCGGAGGTGTTCCAGTCGTCGTGCACGTCATGGTCGTCGAAGATCATCGCCGTGGCGACCGTGGACATCAGCCAGCGCAGCGACGGGTCGCTCCAGCTCTCCTGATAGAGCGCCATGTACTCCTCGAAGTCCGCGACCTCCTCGCGCGGCGGCCCCTCGCCGGGTGACCGGCGGCGCTCGATGAGCTCCTCCGTACGCGGCGAGACCTCATCGGCGTAGACCTGGTCGCCGAGGAGCAGCAGCAGGTCCGGCCACTGCTCGGGGGCCTGGGACCGCATCCGTTCGGTCAGGGCGAGCAGCGCGTCGACCTCGCGACCCTCGGGATCCTCGTCCTTGGCGAGCGTGTAGGGCTCCTCGTGGGGCGCGCTCACCCGGCAGGATCCGAAGGCGAGCTGCAGCTGCCCGCCTCCCCGGCCCAGGGAGCCGCCGGGCGGGTCATCCGGGTCGTCGGTCCGGGCGTGGGTGCGGATCACGCACGGCGGACGGGGGTCGTCGGCCTGCGGCCAGACGTGGTCGCCGTCCAGGTGGGTCGTGTACGGGAGGGTGCGCCCGCACGGCAGCCCCTCGCAGACGACCAGGCCGAAATGGTGCCCGGCGACGCAGAAGGTGTCGGCCGTCGCGCTCGCCGCCGCGTCGGGAAGGCGGATCTCGACGGTGCAGGGCGCGTCGGTCTCCACCCAGACCGTCGCCTCGGTGTCCGAGACGTAGCGCAGGAGCGGGCCGATGAGCAGACGGGGCACGTGTCGAGCTTGCCCCCGCGCTGCGGGCGGCGAACGCGCGGCGGACACACGGTTGGCTGCCGCGGCGCACGTTCGGCGGATCGACCCGCGGTGGCAGGGCAATCCGCCGCACGTCCCATCCGGCCCGGTTCGGGAGTGCGGCGCCGCTCCCGCCGCGCGACGCGCCAGAATGGGCCCGCCCGTGCCGACCGCCTTCTCAAGCTCCGAGCCGCTCGACCCCGCGGCGCTGCGCGACGCTCCGGTGCGCTGGCCGCGCCCGTCGCGCTGGGAGGAGCCGCTCGCGTGGGAGCCGAAGTCCGTCGCTGAGGCGGCCACGCAGCTGGGGGTCACCACGGTCGGCGAGCTCATGGCCCATCTGCCGCGCGACACCGGGGAGGGCCGCACGATCGGCGAGCTCGTGCCCGACGAGGTCGCCACCGTGGTCGTCGAGGTGCGCTCGATCACGAGCCGCCCCGTCCGCCGCCGGGGGATGAAGCCGCTCGTCGAGGCCACCGTGGCGGACGCCACCGGGATCATGGCCGCGACGTTCTTCAACCAGCCCTGGCTCCAGCGCGCCTATCCGCCGGGCACGCGGCTGATGCTGGCCGGGAAGTACCAGGCCCGCAACCGCTTCCGGGTCAACGCGCACGCTCGCACCACCGACGACGTGGGCGCGGCGGAAGCCGCCGGTGTGGCGCAGTACCCGGCGACCAAGGGGATCACCAGCACGCAGCTGCTCGCGATGGCCCAGGAGCACCGGGAGGCGAGCGCCGACGCAGTCGACCCGCTCCCGGCCGTCCTGCGCGTGAGAGAGCGCCTTCCGGAC
>JACDAP010000506.1 GCA_013695395.1 Solirubrobacterales bacterium | reverse complement strand
GGAGGGGGTCGTCCTCGCCGTCCAGCCGGTGGCCGACGGGACCGGCGGCGCGGTCCGGGTCGCGATGGAGCATGTCGAGGGCGACGAGCCCGTCGTGGTGCTCTCCGGCGACGTCCCGCTCGTCTCCGCGGCGGTCATCAGCGCGCTGGTCGAGGAGCAGCTGGCTGACGGCAACGCCGCCACCATGGTCACGACCCGGCTCGACGAGCCCGCCGGCTACGGCCGCGTGGTGCGGGACACGACCGGCGGGGTCCTCCGCGTGGTGGAGACGAAGACCGAGGGGGACGCCTCCCCGCGGGAGCTTGCGATCCGCGAGGTGAACGTGGGGATCTTCTGCTTCGAGCCGAAGGCGCTGCGCCGGGCGCTCCAGAACCTCCAGGACGACAACTCGCAGCACGAGTACTACCTCCCGGACACGCTCCCGCTGCTGCGCGACGCGGGCCTCCACGTGGCCGCGCACCCGATCGACGACCCGGGCCTCGTGCTCGGCGTGAACGATCGCGTCCAGCTCGCCCGTGTCACCGCCGTGGCGCAGCACCGGATCCTCGTCGGGCACATGCAGGCGGGGGTCACCGTGATCGACCCGGCGAGCACGTCGGTCGATGCCGAGGTCGTGCTCGGTGCGGACACCGTGCTCGAGCCCGGCTGTGCGCTCCGGGGCGCCACCAGGGTCGGGGAGGGCTGCACGGTCGGCCCGCAGACCACGCTGATCGACACGGTGCTCGGGGACGACGTCACGGTGTCCCACTCCTACGCGGACGGCGCGCGGGCCGAGGACGGCGTGCGCATCGGTCCGTTCGCCTACCTGCGTCCCGGCGCGGTCCTGCGGACCGGGGCGAAGGTGGGCACCTTCGTGGAGATCAAGAACTCCGACATCGGGGAGGGGGCCAAGGTGCCGCACCTCTCCTACATCGGGGACGCCGACGTGGGAGCCCGCTCCAACCTCGGCGCCGGGACCATCACCGCGAACTACGACGGGCGCGAGAAGCACCGGACCACGATCGGCGAAGGCGTTCGCGGCGGGGTCGACACCTCCTTCGTGGCGCCGGTCCGGGTCGGGGACGGCGCCTGGACGGCCGCCGGCTCGATCGTCACCGAGGACGTCCCGCCCGGAGCACTCGCCGTGGCCCGCGCGCGTCAGCGCAACGTCGCGGACTATGCTCCGCCCTCGGAGCGCCCCGGCACGGCCGACCCGCCGGCGCGACCCCCTTCGTGACGACCTCCCTCGAGACCCCGATCGCCCGCGACCACACGGACACCGTGCTGCCCACCAGCCTGCCGTTCGAGTCCGACAAGCGCCTGATGCTCTTCTCCGGGCGCGCGAACCCGGAGCTCGCCTACCGGATCGCCGGCAAGCTCGGGGTGGAGCTGGGGCCGGTGACGCTCAAGACCTTCTCCTCCGGGGAGGTCTACTGTCGCTACGACGAGTCGATCCGCGGTGCTGACGTCTTCATCGTCCAGTCGACCTGCGGGAACCCGGAGACCGGGCTCACCGCGAACGACGCGCTGATGGAGCTGCTCGTGATGATCGACGCGGCGGTCGGTGCCTCCGCCCACCGCGTGATCGCCGTCATGCCCTGGTACGGCTACTCGCGGCAGGACAAGAAGTCCGCACCGCGCGAGCCGATCAGCGCGCGCCTGGTCGCCCGGATGCTCGAGTCCGCGGGCGCCGACCGGGTCCTCACCATGGATCTCCACGCCGGCCAGGTGCAGGGCTTCTTCCAGGTCCCGTTGGACCACATGACCGCGACGATGATGCTCACGCAGTACTTCAACGACATGGCGCTCGACGACCTCGTCGTCGTCTCGCCGGACGCGGGCCGCGTGAAGCTCAACAAGATGTTCGCCGCGAAGGTGGGCGCCGACCTCGCGATCCTCAACAAGGAACGGCCCGCCCAGCAGGTCGCGGAGATCACGAACGTGATCGGTGACGTCAAGGGCAAGACCGCGGTCATCGTCGACGACATCATCGACACCGCGGGCACCTTGCGCGCCTCCGGTGAGGCCGTACTCGCCGCCGGCGCAGAGCGCGTCTTCGCGGCCGCCACGCACGCCGTCTTCTCGGGCGGCGCCTACGAGACGCTCGCGGCCTCCTCTTTCGAGCAGATCGTCGTCACCGACACGATCCCGCTGCGCCCCGGCGCCCCGGCGAACGTCCGTGTGCTCTCCTGCGCGGACCTGCTCACCGACTCGATCCGCCGGATCTTCACCGACGACTCGGTCTCCGAGGTCTTCGGCGGTGAGAACCAGCTCTTCTGACCGAGGCTCAGCCTCAGGCCGCGGAGGCCGCCGGGACGGCGCTCGTGCGGAAGCGCGTACGGTATTCCGCCGGCCCGACCCCGAGGA
>JACDAP010000087.1 GCA_013695395.1 Solirubrobacterales bacterium | reverse complement strand
CCGGCGCCGCTCGACGACCCCGATATCGATGTGTTCCTCCGCGGCGCTCGTGCGGAGCCGGCCGGTGACGTCGCCGTCGTGTGGCGGGACGATCTGCGTGATCAGGACCGGTCCGCGAAGCCCTATCGCGAGGCGCTACTGCGGCTCGCTCCCCCCGATCCGGCGGAGCGGCTCACGCTCGGGATCGGAAGGGCGCGCGCGCTCCTGGCCGCGCTTCGCGCCGCTCCGTCAGCCCGCGGCCGGGCCGGCGGGGGCATCCTCGATGAGCCCGACGTGGAAGGCGGTGAGGGGGGCGGAACGCTGAGGGAGAGACCCGCGGTTCGGCCGTTCCTCGCCGTCGTGCTCCGCGGCGACGAACACGTCGAGACCTATGAGCAGGCGCCGGCGATACGACCCGGGGACGTGCTGGTGCTCCCCAGTTGGGTGGGGGGCTACGCGGGCGGCGCGCTGGATCCTGCGTCGAGCCTGCCCGTCGAGGATGTCGCGCCTGATCGGCGGATGGGTGAAGCGCAGGCCGCACCGCGGTACTGGCGCTTGAGCGAGCAGGCGCTCGCTCGACTCGACGGGGGGACAGCCAGAGGTCTCCTGAGGCGGGCTGTGAAGGCCCACAAGATGGGTGGGGAGGAGCCACTCGCCGACCTGGTCCGGGCGCTCGTGGAGGCCCACGGGACGACGCCCGAGGATGCCGGCCTCGCCGGCGGCGTCCGGCTCGAGCTTCGGGCGGTGATGCCGCCGGCGCCCGATCCCTTCGGTAGGGAGGCGGCCGACACCGGGCTGGGCTTCGAGCCCGACGACGAGGACGACGAGATCGACGTGGAGGGGCTCGCGATGTGCGACGACGAGCACACCCCACAGGAGGAGGCTTTCGTCCTGGTGGTCCGGCCGGTCCCGGACGAGCTTCGCGCCGTGAACGCTCCCCCGCCGACGCTCGACGAGCATGCGGTCGCGGTGAGCGCCAGAACAGCCCGGTACACCGAGGCGGCGTCGCTCCCGGACGACCTGGCCGCGCAGCTCGTGCTCGCCGCGCGGGCCCACGACCACGGCAAGGCCGACCCGCGGACCCAGGCGTTCTTCAGGGGCGGAACCGTCGGCCTGGGCGACGTGGCGATCGCCAAGAGCATCTTCGGGACGCAGGACCTCTCGGCGAGCCGGGCGGCGAGGAAGGCATCCGGTTGGCCGACCGATCTCCGCCATGAGGTCGAGTCGGTCGAGATCCTCCAGGACGCACTCAGGACGGGAACGGTCACCGAAGGCACCGAGCTGAGCGATGCTCAGCTGCTGCTGCACGCCGTCGGGACGCATCACGGGCTCGGGCGTCCGGTGCCGCGGAGGCCGCACGGAGGAGCACCGGCGCGAGCGTTCGTCGCGAGCGCGGCCGGCATCCGCGGCCGGAGCGGCGGTAACGGGGAGTCAGCGTGGGGCGAGGGCGCCTGGCTCCGGCGGTTCCTCAATGTCAACGCCTCCTACGGCCCGTGGGGCGCCGCGTACCTCTGCGCGCTGCTCGTCCTAGCGGATCGCTCCGTCTCGGGGGAGGGGTCGTGAACGTCATCGACCTCGTGTGGATGCGGGACGACGCCCCCTACATGCCGGTGGTGGCCCAAGGGCTGCTCGCGGTCCTCGCGGGGCCGGATCCGGGCGCGCGCATGTGGTGGGACGGGGAGGCGCTGCGCCTCGAGACGCACCTGGACCTCACTGAGCTCGGCGAGACCGTGCTCGTCGCGCCACTCCCGGATCTGACGCGGGTGGCGTGGCCGACCCGTAACCCCCAGGCGCTCGGCCCCAGCCTCGCCGCGGCCCCGGACTCGGACCCACAGGGTGTCTATCGCGACCTGCTCGGGAGCGCGAGTGGCGCGGAGCTGCTGCTGCTGCGGGCCATCGCTACAGACCAGGTCCTGGACGATCGCGGTGTCCCCGCACGCACCCGGCTGCTCCGGGGAACCAAGAGCGACCTCTCGGCGTTCTCACCGCTGCGCCGCACGACGGCTGCGGCGCTGTCGGAGGAGCTACGGGACGGTCCGGACTTCCTGCCGGGGAAGAGCGGCACGATGCTCGGCCTCGTCCCTGAGGTCCAGACCTTCGGAGGCACCACGGGACGCGAAGCCTCCGGCGTGGGCGCAGAGTCCGCACTGCTTGCCCGGCTGCTGCGCCACGGGATCCTGGCGCTGCCGCCGACGAGCGCGATCCGCCGGGGGCGACGCGATGTGGGCGGGCCGCTCGTCAGCGATGACCGCGACCTGTCCTGGCCGCGCTGGACCTTCCCCTGCGACGCCCGGTCGCTACGGGTGCTCTACGGGCTGGCGATGGTCCACGAGGCCTCGCCGACGCGTGAGCGACTGGCAGCGGCCGGAATCGACGGAGTCTTCCGCGCCACACCGCAGGCGCTGAGCACGACCGTGTCCGTCTTCCGCTGGGGGAGGCGGGTGGCGTGAGCGACGCCGATGCCGGGGCGCTCGTCCCGGCCCGGATCGTTAACGAGCATGTGTACTGCCCTCGCCTGGCCTGGCTCGAGTGGGAGGCACGGGCGTTCACCGACAATCTCGACACCGTGGAGGGAACCGACGCGCACCGCCGGGTGGATCGCGAGCGCGGGGAGCTGGACCCCTTCGAGGATGACGACGCCGAGGCCACCTCGCTGACGCTCGCCTCCGAGCGCCTGGGTCTCGTCGCAAAGCTCGACCGCGTCGTGCGCCGTGACGAAGCGAGCGTTCCCGTCGAGACGAAGCACGGCAAGGCTCGCCCGGGAGCGTTGCCGGTGTGGCCGCCGGAGCTCGCGCAGATCACCGCGCAGGTGCTGCTCCTGCGCGAGCACGGGCACGAGGTGCCGCACGCCGAGGTGTACTTCCCGGCGTCTCGCAGGCGGCACCGAATCGAGATCCCGCCCGATGCCGAGCCGTGGCTCGAGGGTCTCGTTGGTGAGATCCGTGAGAACGCGGCCTCGCCCACGCCGCCGCCTCCGCTCGTCGACAGTCCCAAGTGCCCACG
>JACDAP010000069.1 GCA_013695395.1 Solirubrobacterales bacterium | reverse complement strand
ACTTCGACGTCATCGGGGACGACACCGCCATGGTCGAGGGCCTGCAGGCCTTCGGCGCCGGCGATCTCCTCGCCGGGTGCTCCGAGCTCGGCCGCGCCCTCGGGTCGCGCGAGAGCCTCGAGGCGGGCTTCCTCGCCAACGAGCAGCCGCCCGTCCACCGACCGTACGACCGCGGCGGGGCGCGCACCGACGAGGTGACGTTCGCGCCGGCGTGGGACCACGTCATGCGGCTCGCCGTCGAGCACGGCGTCGCGGGCGCGGTGTGGGCCGACCCGCACCCGGCCGGCCAGGTCGCGCGCGCCGCGAAGTTCATCGGCGTCGCCCAGGTCGAGGCCGGGTCCACGTGCCCGCTCGCGATGACGTACGCGTGCGTGCCGGCGCTGCGGCTGACCGAGGAGGTCGCCGCGTGCTGGGAGCGCCCGGTCACCTCCGGCGTCTACGACACCGCGGCCGCGCCCGTGGGCGAGAAGGCCGGCGCCCTGATCGGCATGGCGCTGACCGAGAAGCAGGGCGGCTCGGACGTGCGCACCAACACGACCGTCGCGGTCCCGGCCGACGACGGCTGGTACCGCGTCACCGGCGAGAAGTGGTTCGTCTCCGCCGTGCACTCCGACGGCATGTTCGTGCTCGCCCAGACGCCGGAGGGCGTCAGCTGCCTGCTCGTCCCCCGCCGCCTCGACGACGGGTCAGGCAACGACTGGACGATCGACCGCCTGAAGGACAAGCTCGGCAACCGCTCCAATCCGACGGCCGAGGTGCGGTTCGACGGGTCGCTCGCCCAGATGGTCGGGGAGCCCGGCCGCGGCGTGCGGGCGATCATGGCGATGATCGGCGGCACCCGGCAGGACTGCGTCCTCGGCTCCACCGCCGTCATGCGGACGGGGACGATCGAGGCGATCCACTGGGCCCGCCACCGCGGCGCCTTCGGCCGGTCGCTCGCCGAGCAGCCCGCGATGACCGCCGTCCTCGCCGACCTCGCGCTCGAGAGCGAGGCGGCGACGTGGTCGGCACTGCGCCTCGCCCGCGTGCATCGGCGCGCGCTTGCAGACCCAGAACTTGAGGACCGGGCCTGCCAGCCGTCGGAAGGCCATGGCCCGCGCGTCGCCGGCGATCGCATCCTGGGTGGCCCGGGCCAGACGCAACGCCGACCACGTCGCGGCCTCGCTCTCGAGGGCGAGGTCGGCGAGCACCGCGGTCATCGCGGGCTGCTCGGCGAGCGGCCGGCCGAACGCACCGCGGTGGCGGGCCCAGTGGATCGCCTCGATCGTCCCCGTGCGCATGACGGCGGTGGAGCCGAGCACGCAGTCCTGCCGGGTGCCGCCGATCATCGCCATGATCGCCCGTACGCCGCGGCCGGGCTCCCCGACCATCTGGGCCCGTGAGGCGTCGAAGCGCACCTCGGCGGTGGGGTTCGAGCGGTTGCCGAGCTTGCTCTTGAGACGGTCGATCGTCCAGCCGTTGGCCGATCGGTCGTCGAGCCGGCGGGGGACGAGCAGGCAGCTGATGCCCTCCGGCGCCTGCGCCAGGACGAACATGCCATCGGAGTGCACGGCGGACACGAACCATTTCTCGCCGGTGACCCTGTACCAGCCGTCCGCGCCGTCGGGCTCGGCGACGGTCGTGTTCGCGCGCACGTCCGAGCCGCCCTGCTTCTCGGTCAGCGCCATGCCGATCAGCGCGCCCGCCTTCTCGCCGACCGGGGCGGCCGACGGGTCGTAGACGCCGGCGGTCACCGGACCCTCCCACCGTGCGGCGACCTCATCGCTGAGTCGCAGCGCCGGGACGCAGGCGTAGGTCATCGCCAGCGGGCAGGTGGAGCCGGCCTCGACCTGGGCGACGCCGATGAACTTCGCGGCGCGCGCGACCTGGGCGGCAGGATGCGGATCGGCCCACACGGCGCCCGCGACGCCGTGCTCGACCGCGAGCCGCATGACGTGGTCCCAGGCGGGCGTGAACGTCACCTCGTCGGTGCGCGCGCCGCCGCGGTCGTAGGGCCGGTGGACGGGCGGCTGCTCGTTGGCGAGGAAGCCGGCCTCGAGCCCCTCGGCCGAGCCGAGCGCCCGCCCGAGCTCGGAGCACTCGGCCACCCGGTCGCCGGCGCCGAACGCGTGGAGCGCCTCGACGATGGCGGTGTCGCCGCCGATGACGTCGAAGTCCTGGAGCCGCGGTGGCGTGTTGGCCGTGGCGCGGTTGGAGGCGGTGGCCGGGACGGCGGCGGGGGCGGGCGCGGCGATCGTGTGCATCGGCCCATCCAACCGGCCCGTCGGGGCGGGGGGAAGGGATGTTCACTCCGAAGGGGGAACGGCTGCACTCCGACTGGCGATGCCCTGCCCCCGGGGGCTGCTTACGGTTGGTCCATGACCGAGATCGACCGCCACGAGACCACCGACGTGCTCATCATCGGCGCCCGCTGCGCTGGCAGCGCGGCGGCGATCGGGTTCGCCCGCGAAGGCCGCTCGGTGATCGCCGTCGATCGCTCCGTGTTCCCCTCGGACACGCTCTCGACCCACACGAACTTCCCGTCCTCGGTCGCCGAGTTCCAAGCGGTCGGCGCCCTCGACCGGATGCTCGCGCACGACCCTCCGCGCTGCACCCACGGCATGGTCGAGGCCGACGGCGCGCGCTGCCTGCAGAAGTTCGCCGCCGTCGACGGGATCGACTACGGGATCTGCCTGCCGCGGCCGGCGAGCGACATGGCGATGGTCGAGACCGCCCGGGAGGCCGGGGCGGAGATCCGCGAGAAGGCCTCGCTCGAGGAGGTGCTGTGGAGCGACGGTCGCGTCAGCGGCGCGGTCGTCCGTGAGCGCGACGGCACCCGGGTACGGATCGACTGCAAGCTCCTCGTCGGCGCCGACGGGCGGCGTTCGTCGGTCGCACGGCACGTCGGCGCCGAGCGTCCCTACCGCGGTTCACGCAACGAGCGGGGGTGCGCGTTCTGGTACATGGACGATCCGAAGGTCGGGACCGTCTGGCGCGAGCGCCTGATCCAGCTGCGCTCCGGCGACACGCACGCCCTGATCTTCCCGACGCCCGATGGCCGCGTGCTGTGCCTGTTCATGGGCCCGGCGGTGGACATCCCGGCGTTCCGCAAGGACCCCGAGGGGATGTGGGAGCGGATGCTCAACGCGAACCCCGCGGTTCGCGAGCGGCTCGGCGGCGCCACGAACTTCTCGAAGCTCCGCTCGACCGGCGACAACGTCGCGTTCTTCCGCCGCTCGAGCGGTCCGGGCTGGGCGCTGGCCGGCGACGCCGGGCACTTCAAGGACCCGATCATCGGCCAGGGGATGCGCGATGCGGTCCGCTTCGGACGGATCCTCGGCGAGGAGGTCGGGCCGGTGCTCGACGATCCGGCGCAGACCGACGCCGCGGCCCGGGCGGTCGAGGCGCGCCGCGACCGGGAGTGCAACGCGACCTATCACTGGGGCAACCGCGAGTCGCGGGTCTTCGGAGTCAGTCCGGTCATCCAGGAGGCCCTCACCGACCTCGACGGTCAGGACCCGCCGCTGCTGCTGCACATGTTCGACCGGATCCAGGCCCCGCACCGGGTCCTGAACCCGCTGCGTGGCGCGAAGTACGCGGCGCGGGCACTGCTGCGTCGCGGCGTCGACCGCCGCGCGATCCTCCGGGAGGTGCTCGAGGAGGCGAAGATCGACCGGGACGTGTGGCGGGAGGAGTTGCGGCCGCGCTTCCGCTCGGGGCGGATCACGGCCTCCGAGCGGGCCGACTACGCCTGGCCGCCGCGCACCCCGGGGGTCGCACGTGCCGAGCCGCCGGCCGATCGGGCGGCGGGGCTCGCTGCGGCCGAGGAAGCAACGGCGGCCCGGGAGCCCACGGC
>JACDAP010000027.1 GCA_013695395.1 Solirubrobacterales bacterium | reverse complement strand
ACCTCGGCCAGCGAGGTGCGGCCGAGGCGGATCTTCTCGAGGCCGTCCTCGCGCAGGCGGCGCATGCCGGCCCGCACCGCGGTCTCGTTGATCTCGTCGGCGGAGGCGCGCGCGATCGTGAGCTTGCGGATCTCGTCGGTGATCGTCATCACCTCGTAGAGGCCGATGCGGCCCTTGTAACCGGACTTGTTGCAGCGCGGGCAGCCGACCGGTTCGTAGGCCTCGATGTCGTGCCGGGCCGGGAAGCCGTTCTCGCGGAGCATCTCCGCGGTGTGGATCGTCCGGGACTTGCAGTGCGCGCAGAGCATCCGCGCGAGACGCTGGGCGACCACGCAATCGATCGCGCTGGCGACCAGGAAGGGCTCGACGCCCATCTCGGTCAGGCGGGTGATCGCTGTCGGCGCATCGTTCGTGTGCAGGGTGCTGAGCACGAGGTGACCGGTGAGCGCGGCCTCGATGGCGATCTGCGCGGCCTCCTTGTCGCGGATCTCGCCGACCATGATGATGTCCGGGTCGGCGCGCATCAGGGAGCGCAGGCCGTTGGCGAAGGTGAGCCCGGCGCGGACGTTCACCTGCACCTGGGTGATGCCTTCGAGCTGATATTCGACTGGATCCTCGATCGTGATGACGTTCTTGTCCGGTGTGTTGAGCTCGCCGAGCGCGGCGTAGAGCGACGTCGACTTGCCCGAGCCGGTCGGGCCCGTGACGAGCACCGCGCCGTAGGCCTGCTTGAAGGCCCGCTGGAAGCGGACGCGTTCGGGCTCGAGCATGCCGAGCTTCTCGAGCTCCATCACGACGCTGGTCTTGTCGAGGATCCGCATCACGGCGCCCTCGCCGTGCACGGAGGGCAGCGTGACCACGCGCAGGTCGATGTGCCGGTTCTCGATCGTCAGGCCGACGCGGCCGTCCTGGGGCAGCCGCTTCTCCGCGATGTCGAGGTCGGACATGATCTTCACCCGGCTGATCACGCCGTTGACCATGCGCCGCGGGACCGTGGCCGTCTCGGCCAGGACGCCGTCGATCCGGAAGCGCACGCGCAGCTGCGTGCCGTCGGGCGCGAGGTGGATGTCCGAGGCGCCCTGGTCGACCGCCTGCGCGATGATCTGGTTGACGAGCTTGATGACCGGCGCCTCGTCAGCGGAGTCGCGGAGGTCGACGATCTCCGCCTCCTCCTCCTCGCCGTCCTCGGACATCGAGGCACTGGCGACCACGTCGTCCAGGCGGGTCTGGCGGCTGATGAGGCTCTGGATGTCCTCCTTGGAGGCGACCGCCGCGCGGACTTCGAAGCCGGTCATCAGCGAGATGTCGTCGACCGCGAGGACGTTCGCGGGGTCGGCCATGGCGACGAGCAGCCCGCGCTCGCCGAGGTAGCCGACCGGGACGGCCTCGTACCGGCGGGCGGCGGCCGCCTGGATCAGGTTCGCCGCACCCATGTCCACGTTGAAGACCGAGAGGTCGAGGTGATCGAGGCCGTACCGCTCGGCGATCGCCCGGGAGAGCTGGGCCTGCGTGAGCGTTCCGTTCTCCACCAGCACGTTCTCCGGCGTGGTCGAGCTCGCACGCGCAGCAGCGACGGCCCTCTCGACGATGTCACGCTCGGCCAGGCCGAGCTGGACGATCACGTCGGTGAGGAAGCGGGCGCCGCCGCCCCGGGTGCGCGGCTTGGTGATGCCGGAGGCCGCCGCGGCGGCGACCTCGGGATCCCGATTCTCGACGGGCCGCAGGTGGGGGGTTTCGGTCATCTCAGGGGTGGGGTGGTCCAACGTGCGATCCTCGTGCAGCCTCCCGCATCACTGCGATCGGCGCGGCACATCCGGTCCAGTTGGTGAAGCTGAGCGCCCCCTGGCAGACGAGGATCTCCAACCCGTCGACGACGCGGCTCCCGTGGTCCCTGGCCGCGGAGATGAGCTGCGTCTCGCCGGCGCCGGAGTAGACCAGGTCTACGACGGTGGCGAACTGAGACATGTCATCGGCGCCGAAGGGAAGGTCCTTGAACGTCTGGGCCGAATCGTCCAGACCCACCGCGGTGCAGTTGACGAGCAGATCGGCGGACGTGAGGCGCTCGACCGCGGTTCCGCCGAGCTCCGCGGCGAGTCGCCGGGCCCGTTCCGGGGTGCGGTTCCAGATCTCTACCTCCGCGCGCGCGTCCACCAACGCGTGGACGGCCGCACGCGCGCTGCCCCCGGCCCCGAGCACGAGCGTCCGGCGCCCGGCGGGATCCTCGGCGAGGGCCTCGAGCAGTCC
>JACDAP010000024.1 GCA_013695395.1 Solirubrobacterales bacterium | reverse complement strand
CCTTCGAGCAGAGGTTCTTCGAGGGCGATCGGCTCACGGTCGCCTTCGAGAGCGCCCAGGTCACCTACGGCGAGGAGCCCGTCGACCTCTACAACAGCGGGGTCAACCAGATCCTGTCGGTTGCCGCGACCCGCGGGCACCGACTGCTGCACTTCTCGATGGTCGACCTGAACGAGGGGGCCGACGGCCCGGTGGCGGACATGTCGGTCCTCGAGCTCGGCGACGGCTGGCAGGACGATCCGATCCACGCCCATCGCCAGCTGCGGGTGGCCGGTCGTGAGCAGGTCGCGCTGGCCGAGGTCCAGCTGTTCGTGATGCGTGCGGACGACGTGCGCACGCCCGAGGACACGCCGAACCTGGAGCTGCTGCGCCGCGGAACCGTCCACGCCCGGACCCTCGAGACCGTCGAGGCCACGCTCTCGACGACCGACAAGTACGCCCCGGTCGAGCGCGAACCCCAGCTGCCTCACCCCGTCACGTTCGCGGCCTCCAGCCTCGAGGAGGCGCTGGCCGCCATCGACCTGCTCCCGCACGCGGACCCGTGGTTCGTGCTCAAGGACCGTCACGGCTACGGCTGCGGGGCCCAGGTCCACCGGCTGGCCTTCGACGACCCGCGCCTCTCCGAGCAGGTGACCGAGTACCTCGAGGACTACGGCCACCTGCTGCTGCAGGAGTTCTGCGCCGAGGTCGCCGAGGGGGACATCGTCGTGACGTTCTTCGACGACGAGCTGATCGGGGCGCTGCGCCGGCTGCCCGCCGAGGGCGAGTGGAAGACCAACGCCAGCACCGGCGCGGCCGAGATCGGTTACAACCTGACGCCCGAGCAGGAGTCGATCGCCCGGACGCTGAAGCGCAGCTTCCCGGAGTGCCGCCTGGCCTCGGTCGACCTGCTGCCCTCGGGGCGGATCATCGAGATCAACGCGTTCCCGGGCGGCGAGGGGCTGCTGCGTAACTACGGCATCTCGCTGGGCGAGATCGTCATGGACCGGATGGAGCGCGAGCTGCTCGGGCCCAGGACCGAGGAGGTGGCCCCGGCAGCGCTGACCTGGGAGCGGCGCACCGCCCTGGGCTTTCCGACCGGCACCCACTGGCAGGAGGTCGACGCGATCTACGACGCTCACCCGGATGAGCGTGACGTCTACGACGTCTTCAGCGGGGACCGCTACCGGATGGGCATGCGCGATCTCATCGAGTTCATCCCCCGCAGCCCGGAGTACATCCTCTCCATCCCGCACTCCGGAGTCTTCGTCCCGGAGGAGCACCGCGATCGGTTCAGCCTGGGGGAGGACGCGCTGGTGGAGATCGACCTCTACAGCGACCTCTGCTACGAGATGGCCGAGGGCATGCATCTGCGCGCCGAGCTCGCGCCCTTCTTCGTCGACATGAACCGCACGCGCGCGGGCGCCGACGACGGAGAGCTGCCCCGGCACCTGACCAACGCCGCGTTCGACTACTACAACGTCCGCGACCGTCCGATGCTCCGGCGCCCCTACTCCGCCGAGGAGGAGCGTGGGGTCCTGGCCTACTACGACGTCTACCACGACCTCCTCAACGGGCTGATCGAGCGGATGCGCCGCGAGCGCGGCTACGCCCTGGTCTTCGACTGCCACTCGATGACCTCGGTGGGTCTCGGGCGCGTCGAGGACGAGGGCGAGGAGCGGTCGAGCTTCGTCGTCGGCACGCTGGAGGGCAGCTCGGCGCACGCGGGCATCATCGAGGCCTTCACCGCCACCCTGACCGAGGAGATCGGCGGCCACGGGCTCGGGCTCGACGTGGCCACCGACGCCCCGTACTCCGGCGGCTTCATCACCCGCGCCCACCACGATCCCGACGCCCACATCCACGTGCTCCAGCTCGAGATCGCGATGGACTCCTACATGCACGAGGTCATGGAGGAGGGGCCGAAGCGCTACGCGATCAAGCGCCCGCGTCTGCGGATCGTGCGGCGCGCGGTGCAGGCGGCCTTTCGCGCCGCCGCCGAGGAGGCCGAGCGCGTCTACCACCAGGAGGCCGGCGTGCGGTCCAAAGCGCCCGAGTACATCCCGCCGGCCTGAGACCACGGAGCTCCTCCGTGGGACTCACGACGGTCGGACCAGCACGTCGGCGGAGCGGTGCCCTCGGGATCGCTGATGACCACAGTCGCGCCGTGGCGTCGCGCGATCAGGGTGGCACTCACGTCGGCACTGCGCGATGCCGCGCACAGCACCCCCGCCGGCCCGGGCCTCGTCGAGTCGCTCGTGCGCACTTGGCCGCCCTGATGATGCCGTCGATCACCGCGTGGTGAGACACCCACCCGAGGCCCGCGATTTCATGGCGCGGTTCTGGGTACGCCCCCAACACCCGATCAAGGAGCAGACATGGGAATCAAAGACAAGATCACCGGCAAGGCCAAGCAGGCGGCCGGCGACCTCACCGGAGACGCTTCGACGCGCCGGGAGGGCGTCAAGGAGGAGCGCAAGGGCGAGGCCCAGGACGAGGCCGCACGCGCCGAGGAGAAGGCCGAGGCCAAACAGGACAAGGCCGCGCAGCTTGAGAAGGAGACGAGCTGAGAGGTACCGCGCGGCTCGCCTGCGTCCTGCTGCGGCGCGGGCGTCAGCCGTCGCCTGCCCCGGGATGCGTCACGGTTGAGCAGCGAGCATCCGAGCTCAAGCACGATGCCGAGCACTGTTCCCGCGTCACGGGGGTCACCGGTCGGCTCGCCCGTCATCGAGGTCGAGCGGGGCGGGGTGCCCGGCCGAGGCCACACTGCAGGCGACGGTGGCGCGGGCGGTAGGTGATGCGTGGCCTACGACGAGGAGCTCGATGACGGTTGCTGCTTCTCGAGGCTCTCGAGGCGCGCGGAGCACTCGGGCGCTGGGTCGAGCTCGCCGTGGCGTTCGCCGGTTCACTGCCGCCAAAGCCGCCGTCGAGCTGATCGCGGGCGGCGCGAGTGCGGGTGGTGAGCCCGGGGTAGGCCCCACGGCATGAGCGTCGAAGAGCCGACCGATCTCGACGGCGCGACGCGCGCCGAGCTGTACGCCATGGCGGCCGAGCGAAAGGTGAGCGGCCGGTCCGGGATGTCCAAGGCTGAGCTCCGAGACGCGCTCGAGGGCGAGACCGACCGAGCGGCGGCCTCTCGCGTCGAGCAGTTCCGTGCCCTTGCCGAGGCCGCCGCGACGGACCAGTTCGTCATGCTCCCGCGCGCGCTCACCGGCAACGACCGCCGGCTGCACGTGCGCCAGACGCTGCGTGAGGACCACGAGACCCGCATCGCCCGGGGTGCCGGCGACACCGCCGCCAAGTTCGACGCGATGGCCGACTCGGTCTTCGCGTTCTTCCGCGGCACGGCGCTGCTGTTCTACCGCGATATGGCCGGGGAAGACGGCTGGATGCCGACGGTCCTCACGCTCGGGGACGTGCACCCCGCGAACTTCGGGATCATGCCCAACGCCGACAACGTCCCGATCTTCGCCGTTAACGACTTCGACGAGGCCTACTACGCGCCGTTCACCTGGGACCTCAAGCGCGGTGCGGTCGGCTTCATGATCGCCGCGGGTCACATCGGCGGCCACGGCCACCGGCGCCAGTGCCGGATCGCCGAGCGGTTCGTGCGTGGGTACGCGGCGGGCATCGAGGGCTTCGCCGAGGACGGGGGTGAGTTCGAGAGCGAGGTCCGCGTCGACAACGCGCCTGAAATGCTCGTCGAGCTCTTCGAGGACGCCGAGGAGTCTCGCGCGGAGTGGCTGGCCGATGACTACCTGGACGAGTTCGGCCGCGGCTTCCGCGCCGACGACGAGCTCGTCCCGCTGACGAGCCGGCGCGCGGAGTTCCAGGACGCGATCGACCGGCTCGTGGCCGGGATGAGCGCCGAGGTGCCGCCCCGGGCCGCCGGGATGCGCGTGAAGGACGTGTGCGCCCGCATGGGGCAGGGCACCGCCTCGCTCGGACTCTCTCGCTACTACGTGCTCATCGAGGGGCCGCGCGCCGACGGCACCGACGACCTGATCATCGAGCTCAAGCAGGCCCGGCGCTCCGCCCTGGCCGGGCTCGTCCCGCCCTCCGCCTACGAGCACCAGGCGCTCGGCGACCGGATCGCCGACGCGCAGGCCGTCCAGCTCGTCCGCGGCGACGTCTTCTTCGGGAGCGTGGACTTCGAAGGCACGAGCTTCATGTCTCGCGAGCGGGCGCCCTTCCGGGACGACATGGACCTCGACGACCTCTCCAAGAAGGGTTGGAAGCGCTACGCCGAGCTGTGTGGTCGCAGCCTTGCTCACGCGCACGCGCTCTCCGACGAGATCGGCCGCATCGAGCGCGATATCGAGCCGGAGATCCAGCAGGCGATGGTCCCGACCGCGCTCTTCGTCGACGACATCGTCCGCTTCGCCGGCGAGGCGACCACGCGCCTGCGCGGCGATCACGCCGCGTTCTGTTCCGACTACGCGCTCGGGGCCTACACCGAGGTCGACCGCGTCTACCGCTGAGGCGGTCGTGGCCGACTGCCTGTTCTGCAGGGTCGTCGCCGGGGCCCAGCCCGCGGCCAGGGTCCTCGAGGAGGAGCACTGCGTGGCGTTCCTCGACACGCGCCCGCTCTTTCCCGGCCACGTCCTCCTCGTTCCGCGAGACCACCACGTCACGCTCGCCGACCTGCCGCGGGAGCTCGTCGAGCCGCTCTTCACCACCGCGCAGCGCCTCTGCCGCGCCGTCCAGGCCGCGCAGGATGCGCCGGGGGCCTTCGTCGCGATGAACAACGTCGTCTCCCAGTCGGTCCCGCACCTGCACGTGCACGTCGTCCCGCGGCGCCCGAAGGACGGGCTGCGTGGGTTCTTCTGGCCCCGGAGGAAGTACACCGGAAGCGAGGAGATGGAGGAGGTCGCCGCCGCGATCCGCGGGGCGCTGCGGCCGTAGCCCCGCGAAGCGGCGACCGTCCCGGGCGCGGGCGTACACTCCGGCGCGCCCCATGGCCGAACGCCGCCTCCACGGACTCCAGCGCGTCCTCGGCGTCAACGCGCTGAGCTCCACCGCCTACGGCAACGTCGGCTCCTCGATCTACTACGCCCTCGGGCTGGTGGCGAGCCTTGCGCTCGGCCTGACCCCGGTGGTCTTCGTGATCACCGGCTTCATCTTCTACCTGACCGCCTCGACCTACGCCGAGGCCACCTCGATGTACCCCGAGGCGGGCGGCTCGAGCTCCTTCGCCCGCCACGCGTTCAACGAGCTCGCGAGCTTCTTCGCGGCCTGGGCGCAGATGCTCAACTACGTGATCACGGTCTCGATCTCGGCGTTCTTCGTCCCGCACTACCTGGGCGGGGTGCTCGGGATCGACGCGCTGCGCCACGGCCCCGGGGACATCTTCTTCGGGATCGGCGTGATCGTCGTGCTGTGCCTCATCAACGTGCGCGGGGCGGAGGAGTCCGCCAACGTCAACGTGCTGCTGGCCATCGTGGACTTCGCCACCCAGCTGCTGCTCGTGCTCGTCGGGCTCTTCCTCGTGCTCAGTCCGGACGTGCTCATCGACAACGTGAGCTTCGGCATCGCCCCGACCTGGAAGGACTTCTTCCTGGCGATCCCCGTCGGGATGATCGCCTACACGGGCATCGAGACGATCTCGAACATGGCCGAGGAGGCCAAGGACGCCGACAAGACGATCCCCGCCGCGATCAACCGCGTCGTCATCGCCGTCTTCGCGATCTACGCGCTGCTGCCCGCCGTCGCGCTCAGCGCGCTCCCGGTGACGCCGGACGGCGAGGGCGGCTTCCAGACGCTGCTCGGCGTCAGCGAGGACGAGGGAGGCTTCGCGGGGGACCCGATCCTCGGCGTCGTCAAGCAGCTCGACCTCGGCTTCCTCCAGGTGCCGGGGGAGATCTACGTCGGCCTGCTCGCCGCGACGATCCTGTTCATCGCCACGAACGCCGGGATCATCGGCGTCTCGCGCCTGGTCTACTCGATGGGGATCCACCGCCAGCTGCCCGACCGGCTGCGTCAGCTCCACCCCCGCTACGGCACGCCATGGATCGGGATCCTGCTCTTCGGCGGGATCGCCTGCCTGACCCTCATTCCGGGCCAGGCCGAGTTCCTCGGGAACATCTACGCGTTCGGGGCGATGCTCTCGTTCACGATCGCGCACGTCTCGGTCATCCGGATGCGGATCACCAAGCCCGACCAACGGCGGCCGTTCCGCGGCCCCGGGACGATCCGGGTCCGCGGCAACGAGCTCCCGCTCTTCGCCCTTGTCGGGGGCCTCGGCACCGGGCTCGCCTTCGTCGTCGTGACCCTCCTGAACCTCGACGTGGCCGCGGCCGGGATCGGCTGGCTTGTGATCGGCGCGATCTTCTACCCGCTCTACCGCCGCAGCCAGGGGCTCGACCTCACCACGACGACGAAGATCGCGGTGCCCAAGCCTGTCGTCGACCACGAGGCCGAGTACGAGTCGGTCCTCCTGGCCCTCGACGGCAGCGTCTACTCGCCGGGGGCCATGGCGACCGCCGCGAAGGTCGCCGCGCGCCGCCGCCGCGGGATCCACGTCATCGTGCCGATCGTGGTCCCGACCTCCTCGCCGATCGACGCCGACCTGCCCGAGCAGGAGCTCGCCGCGCAGGAGATCATCGAGCAGGCCAAGCTCCAGGGCGGTCGGCGCGTGACCGGCCGCTACGAGAAGGTCCGGGCAGGACAGGCCGGGCGGTTGATCGTCAACGAGGCCCAGGAGACCGCGACGAAGGTGATCGTCATGGCGCTTCCGCCGCGCACCGGCTCGACCGTCTTCGGCAAGACGGTGGAGACCGTGCTGGCCGAGCGGCCCTGCCGGGTGATCATCCAGCACGATCCGAACGAGCTCGCCGTCATGCCCGATGCCGTGGCCCAACTCCGTGACTGAGCCCGAGCCGCTCCAGCGCCGCGCGACCCGGCTCATGTCGGTCGTCATGATCGTCCTCGGCGTGGCGATCATCATGCGCACGGTCGCCTCGGGCGGAAGCCCGGTCGCCATCGGGCTGCTGCTCGGCGTGCTGTTCGTCGCCGCCGGGGCCGGCCGGCTCTACGTGGCCCGGAGGGATCGCTGATGGACGCGCCGGAGGATCAGGGCTGGGGCGGGGAGATCAGCCGCCGCACGCTCGGTTCACCGGTCCTCTTCGCCGTCGTCTACGCCTCGCTGGCCGCCGGCGTCTACTTCTCGCTGGGCGTGGTCGCCGACTACGCGCTCGGCCTCACGCCCGTCATCTTCCTCGTCGGCGCCCTGCTCTTCGGGCTCGCGGCGATGACCTACGTGGAGGGCGCCTCGCTGCACCAGGATCGCGGCGGCTCGACGGTCTTCGCCCGCTACGCGTTCAACGAGCTGTGGAGCTTCATCGCGGGCTGGGCGATCCTGCTCGACTACGTGATCCTGATCGCGGTCTGCGCGGTCTCGGCCACGAACTACGCCGCCGCCTTCTACGATCCGCTCGGGGAGGGCTACGTCGAGCTCGCGCTCTCGCTGGCGATCGTCGCCGGGGTCGCGCTCGGCGCGATACGCGGCTTCTCGGCCCGCCGGATCCGGCGGCTGGCCTTCCTGGTCGTGGCCGACCTCGTGCTCCAGGTCGGGCTGATCATCCTCGGCCTCGCCACGTTCTTCTCCTTCGACGTCCTCACCGCGCCGATCGACCTCGGGGTCACGCCGACCTGGGAAGACCTGATCTTCGCCCTCGGCGTGGCGACCGTCGTCCTCATCGGCCTCGAGTCGGCCTCCGGGCTCTCCGGGGAGGTGGGGGTCGACCGCCGCGGGCTGCGACGCCTGGTGACCACCGCGACCGGGAGCGTCGCCGTCGTGTACGTGGGGATCGCCCTGGTCGCGCTGACCGCCGTACCGGTCGTGGACGGCAAGACGGCGCTCCGCGGGGACGACCTCGTCGCGCCCGTGCTCGGGATCACGCGGGCCTTCGAGCAGCAGTGGCTGGCGGACTCGCTCACGTACGTCTTCGCGGCCGCCGCCGTCCTGACGCTCATCGAGGCGGCGGCCTCCGCGATGCTCGGCCTCTCGCGGCTCGGCTACTCCCTCGCGCTCAATCGGCAGATCCCGAGCGGAATGGGCCGTCTGCACCCGACGTTCGGGACCCCGTTCATCCTGATCGGCGCCGCTGGGGTCATCGCCGGCGCGCTCGTGCTTCCGCAGGACGTCGACTTCCTCGTCGGCCTCTACGCGTTCGGTGCGCTGATCGGCCTGATGCTCGCCCACCTGAGCATCATCCGCCTGCGCTACACCGAGCCGGACCGGCCGCGGCCCTACGCGATGCCGTTCTCGGTCCGCTTCCGCGGGGCGAGCCTGCCGCTGCCTGCGGTGCTCGGCGCGGGGCTCGCGATCCTCGCCTTCGCGAGCGTGCTCGGCTACCACGAGGGCGCCCGCTACGTGGGCGTGGGCTGGATGGCCGCCGGGCTCGCGCTCTACGTGATCTACCGGACCACGCAGGAGAAACCGCTGACCAAGCGTGTCACGGTCCGGGAATCTGCGCTCAGGATGGACCGGGAGGAGCTCGAGGAGCTCGGCGCCTTCGGGACGATCCTCGTGCCGATCTTCGGCAACGACCTGGACGACGACATCATGCAGACCGCCGGGCGCCTGGCGGGGGAGACGCACGACGACTTCGACTCCGAGGAGGGGGCGCTGATCGAGGCGCTCTGGATCTTCGAGATCCCGATGTCGCTGCCGATCGACGCGCGGCTGCCCGAGGAGCGGCTCAAGCGGGCCCGCGCTGCGCTCGGCCGCGCGAAGGCGGTGGGCGAGGAGTACCACGGCGTCGAGGTCGCGACGGCCACCGTGCGGGCCCGCAGCGCCGGGCGCGCGATCGTCGACGAGGCCCAGCGACGCGGGGTGGAGGCGATCGTGCTCGCGGCCGAGGAGCCCACGCAGATCCGCGGCGGGGCGCTCCTGGGGGGCCGCGGCGGCGCGAACGAGGGCTTCGCCGGGGCGATCACCAAGTACGTGCTGGCCAAGGCGACCTGCCAGGTGATCCTGACCGCCCCGGCGGCCCGTGAGCAGGACGCGCAGCACCGGCCGACGCCCGAGACGCCCGGCGGGGACCTCGGAGCGATCGGCGAGGGAACCTCGCCGATGAGCGGCCGGTAGTCTCCGGCCGATGCCCGTTGCACGGAGGCCCGGCTGATGTTCGTCGTCATCGCGGGGGCGGGGCGTGTTGGCTCAGCCGTCGCCCGGAGCGCCCTGGAATCGGGCCACGACGTCTCGGTCCTCGACGAGGACCCGCTCAGTCACGAACGGCTCGACGCCGGGCAGCCGACGTCCTGGGAGGACGCGGGCGGGCGCTTCACCGTCGGGACCGCGATCGAGATCGAGGCGCTCGTCGAGGCCGGGATCGCCGATGCCGACGTCTTCATCGCTGCCACGCACGGCGACAACACGAACATCGTGATCGCGCAGATCGCCAGCCAGCGCTTCGAGGTGCCCCGCGTGATCGCCCGGATCATGGATCCCGCCCGCGCGACCTGGTACTCGGAGGAGGGCATGGAGACGATCTCCCCGACGAAGGTCGCGATCGAGATGTTCCGCGACGCGCTTGCGGAGGCGAACTGATGTACGTGATCATCGCCGGTGGCGGCAAGGTCGGCTGGAACCTCGCGCGCGAACTGATGGAGAAGGAGCACGAGGTCACCCTGGTGGAGGACAACCGGCTGCGGTACCTCACCGTCGAGCAGGAGCTCGAGCACAACGTCCAGTACGGCGACGCCACCGAGCTGTGGGTGCTGGAGCGTGCGGGGATCCAGCGGGCCGATCTCGTCATCGCGGTCACCGGCGACGACGAGGACAACATGCTCATCTGCCAGATGGCCAAGGAGAAGTACCTCTGCGAGCGGATCATCGCCCGGGTCAACAACCCGCGCAACAGCGAGTGGTTCCAGCTCCTGGGCGTCCAGCCGTGGGTCAGCGCGACCGACCTCATCCTGCGCCTCATCGAGCACGAGGTCCCGTCCTACGGGCTCGTCCACCTGCTCGACCTGCACGACGAGAAGCTCGAGATCATCGAGGTCGACG
>JACDAP010000015.1 GCA_013695395.1 Solirubrobacterales bacterium | reverse complement strand
GCGCGTGGTGGGTGAGCACCACACGCCGCACGGCGGCGGCTCGCTCAGGCCGGGCGCTCGGTGCGCGGGTCGGCGGTGGACCCCCGCGAACCGGCATCGTGCTCGCCCCGGTCGCGGTTGATCCGTTCCGCCTCGGCCTCCGGGTCGGCGACGCCGGCGGTCGTGCTGTCGCGGCCGTCGGTGCGCGAGTCGGTGCGGTCCCCGTCGACGTGGGTGCGATCGGTCTCTCGGGACGTGTCGTGGTCCTCGTGTGACGCGTCGGTCAGGCCGTGCTCGCGGTCGGCGAGGCCCTGCTCGGTGCGGTCGGCGTTCGAGCGCGAGATGTCGGCCTCGGCGCGCGTCGAGGCCGCCTGGCGCTCCTTGAGCTCGATCTCCGCCCGGCGTGCTTCGGCCTGCTTCTCCGCGAGCTCGACCTCGGCTCGGTCGGACTCGGCATTGCGCTCGAGATGATCGGCGTGGGCGGCCTTTTCGTCGGCCTCGGTGCGGTGCTTGTCGGCGATCTGCTCGCGCTCGGACTGCAGCTCTCGCTCCTGCTTCGCGGCGCGGAGTCGCGGGAGCGCGACGAGCGCGGCGACGGCGATCAGGGCGATCACGACGACGGCGATGATGACAACGGTCATGCGGGTGTCCTCTCCTTGATGGTCGTTCTCTCCTTCCCTCGCGCAGGGCCGCCAAACGCCGACCGGACCCATTGCTACGTTGTCACCGCTCGCTCAGCAGGCCTTCGCGAGCGCCTCTTCCTGCAATGGATCCCATGCCTCCCGACCTCGATGTCCGAGAGGGACCCCGCGACGAGTGCGGCGTCTTCGGCATCTACGCACCCGGGCACGACGTCTCACGCCTCGCGTATTTCGCGCTCTACGCGTTGCAACATCGGGGCCAGGAGTCGGCCGGTATCGCGGCGGCCGACACCGGCGGCTACATCATCACCCAGCGTGCGATGGGGCTCGTCAACCAGGTCTTCAAGGAGCACGATCTCCGTGCGCTCGGCGGCGACCTGACGATCGGGCACGTCCGCTACTCCACGACGGGCTCCAACGAGTGGGAGAACTCCCAGCCGGTGCACCGCAGCGCGGGCGCGCAGGGCAACCGCCGTGAGCTCGCCCTGGCCCACAACGGCAACCTGATCAATGCGGTCGAGCTGCACGCCGCGCTCCGCGCCAAGGGCGTGAGCTTCACCTCGACCTCCGACTCGGAGATCATCGCCGCAGCGCTCTCCGAGCATCCGGCGGGCACCATCGAGGACGCGGTCGCCGCCGTCGTGCCTACGCTCAGGGGTGCGTTCTCCACCGTGGTCATGACCAAGGATCGCGTCATCGCGTTCCGTGACGCGGCCGGTATCCGCCCGCTCGTCCTCGGCCAGATCGGGGACCGCTACTGCGTCGCGAGCGAGTCGTGCGCGTTCGACATCATCGGCGCCACCTACCTGCGGGACGTCGCGCCCGGGGAGATGGTCTCGCTCAGCGAGAGCGGCCTCGAGTCGCGCATGGTCGCCAGCGGCGAGCGCGAGGCGTTCTGCGTGTTCGAGTACATCTACTTCGCGCGGCCCGACTCGCGCATGAACGGCACGGTGCTCCAGGCTGCCCGCGGCCGCATGGGGGAGATCCTCGCCCGTGAGGCCCCGGCACCGAACGCCGACCTCGTCATCCCCGTCCCCGACTCCGGCATCCCAGCCGCCCGCGGGTACGCGCGGGTCTCCGGCCTGCCGCAGGACGACGGGCTGATCAAGAACCGTTACGTCGCGCGGACCTTCATCCAGCCGGGGCAGGAGCTCCGCAAGCACGGCCTGCGGCTCAAGTTCAATCCGCTGCCGGAGATCGTCGGAGGGCAGCGGCTCGTCGTGGTCGACGACTCGATCGTGCGCGGGAACACCACGCGCGCGATCGTCCAGATGCTTCGCGATGCGGGCGCGGCCGAGGTGCACATGCGGATCTCGGCACCTCCGCTCAAGAACCCGTGCCACTACGGCGTGGACATGAGCACGCGCGAGGAGATGGTCGCCCACGGGCGTACCACCGAGGAGATCGCCGCGCATCTCGGGTGCGACTCGCTCGCCTACCTCTCGATGGCCGGGGTCTACGAGGCGGTCCGCGGCTCGAGTGAGCGGCACTGCGACGCCTGCTTCACCGGGAACTACCCGCTCGCCGGGACCGACATCGCGAACGACAAGTTCGCGCTCGAGCGGTCGCTGCCGATGGCGCCCGCCGGCACGCCGGCTCCGGCCTGACCGGCGGCGCTTTGCGCCGTCTCTCCCCTCGACTGCGGAGGAACTGCGCAGCGGGAGGCGCAGAAGTGCGGAGCCGTCCGCGCCGCGAATATCGTCGGCCCCCGATGTCCCGCTCCGACCCCCACGCCGCGTTGCACGCGCACTTCGGCTTCTCCGCCTTCCGCGCCGGGCAGGAGGAGGCGGTGCGGGGCGCCCTGTCCGGCCGGGACACGCTCGTGGTCATGCCGACCGGGGCCGGGAAGTCGCTCTGCTATCAGTTGCCCGCGCTGATGCGCGGGGATCTCACCGTGGTCGTCTCGCCGCTGGTCTCCCTCATGGAGGACCAGGTCCAGGCGCTCGCCCGCCGCGCTCCGGGCCGGGTCGGCCTCGTCAACGCGCAGCGCGGAACGGCGGAGAACCGCGCGACCCTGGCGGCGGCGGCTCGCGGCGAGCTCCGGGTCCTCTACCTCGCACCCGAACGCTTCGCCTCGCCGGGCTTCGCACGGGAGCTGAAGGCCGCGGGCGTGGGCCTGTTCGTGGTCGACGAGGCGCACTGCGTCTCGCAGTGGGGCCACGACTTCCGGCCCGACTACTACCGGCTCGGAGCGGCGGCCCGGTGGCTCGGGGCCTCGTCGATCGTGGCGGCGACCGCGACCGCAACCCCGTCGGTGGCCGCCGACATCGTGCTCCGGCTCGGCCTCCGGGAACCGGTGCGCGTCGCGACCGGGTTCGACCGGCCGAACCTGGCGTGGGTCGTCGTGCCGCCGTCACGGACCGGGAGGGAGGAGCAGCTCGTCGCGGCACTTCGTCCGGCCGAGGCGCGGCCGGCGATCGTCTACGCCGGGACGCGGCGCCGGGTGGAGCGGGTGGCGGCGGAGCTCGAGCGGGCGCTCGCGATCCCGGTCGTGGCCTACCACGCGGGGCTCGAGCGGGCTGCCCGCTCGGAGGCTCAGCGAGCGTTCATGTCCGGCGAGGTGCCGGTGGTGGTGGCCACGAACGCGTTCGGCATGGGGGTCGACAAGGCCGACGTGCGTACGGTGCTCCACGCGAGCGTCCCGCCGTCGATCGAGGCGTACTACCAGGAGGCGGGCCGGGCCGGACGCGACGGCCGACCGTCCCGGGCCGTGCTGCTGGCCGACACGGGCGACAAGGGGCTGCACGCGCACTTCATC
>JACDAP010000009.1 GCA_013695395.1 Solirubrobacterales bacterium | reverse complement strand
GTCTCGTTCTACTACGCAATCGCTCCTCTCCAACGACCTACCCCATCGGCACTTACCAAAGCGCTTTCAAGCCCACTCGGCTCCTCCAACCGCTACTTTTCTGCTCGTTGGCACGCTAAACATATGTGAAGACAAACGTTTTAGGCTGACTTACCGAAGCTTCTACTACCGCATCATGCCGATACTGATAGTCCTCGCCGTCATCGGAGCCGTTTTACTGTTCGTGCTCGCAGGAATTGTCCTCGGCGGAAGTAACATCCGTGACTGAAGGTCAGGGCACCCCAAGGGCATTTGAGTGCAATGGCCTCTATCCCCAAGATATACCCATCACAGAATAAAAATCGGCCTAACGGCCGTCCTTAGCTGGGTATATCGTAGCAGCGTCAGCTGCTACAAAACAACAAATATACTGCTCCAAAAAAAATGCACCCGATAGGGTTCCACCGGGTCCTGCACACTTTACGCCCGAAAAAATGCATGCGGGAAACGCTTCGCGTTATCAGGTATTCTTTAGTGATGGGTATCCTTGTCTATTGGTTCCGCTAACGCGGAACGATATACTGCTCGAACAATGCCATGGGCTAAAGCCGAAGTTTAAATCGCGAGCAGTATATACTGAGCGCAGTTTAAATATCGGTTTAATCCAATATCTCGCTGCGCTCAGTATATAGTTCCGCGCAAGCGGAACCAAGCAACAAATATACCCCTAACAAGAAAAATAGCAGTGCGGCTACGCACTAACGATTTGCATATTTTCTGTTAACAAGGATTCAAGTTGCTTACGATATTTCTTTAAGTTTTTCTTCTCAAAGAATTGCATGCAGCTTGCTTTGAATTCTTGGAACGTCGGGTAGTATCTATTGTACAACACCTTTTTTTTAAAAAACTTCCACAGCCGTTCTATTACGTTTAGGTTTGGTGCATAGGGCGGTAAGAAGAGCTCCCGGGTTCATCCGTTCTAGCAGCATGAAAAACGATATCGTTGTTTCCGCATCTAGTCTTTGATGTTCCTGTACTAGTACTTCATGAGTCTCTGCATCTAGTGCGCCACTGATATTTACTCGTTGCCTACCCGTGTTGCTTTTTAACCGTATTTCCTCACCTCTCGGCAACCATCCATAACTCGGAAGCGAGTTGTGTTGAGGGTGAGTGCCATCTCCGTAATACAGCTTATCTTCCGCACTTTTTCTGCTTTTTACCCTTTTAAGCATCTGAAGAAATTCAACTTGCATTGCGATATCAGCTTTCCCGGGAACCAAGCAGGGCTTCTTGTAAGAAAAACCAATTCTGTGAAGTAAATATCTCACTCCGCTCACGCTATATGTAATACCAAACTCTTTTTGAATGAAGTCGACGACTTCCTTCGTGCAGGAGTAGATCTTACTGCGAAGTTCGCTAACCAGTTTCTCAAGCTCTTTCTTCGATAGGCAACATTGCCTACCGCTATAGGAAAAGCTGCACAGCCTTTATCCGATCGCCAAAACGTAAACGGCACTCATGGCGATGAGCCTTTAGTAAATCATTCCGTTCTTTCCTTGTTAGCAGCTTCCCCATGTCAGAGTAACTAGTACAGAACCCCTCACGGGGTCTACTTCTTTGTCGCTAAAGCGAAGGCGCTCAGTATACTTGTCCATGGTTGCGCTAACGCGCAACGATATACCCCTAAAATTCACTCTAGCGACGGCTGGCGCCGACGTTTATATTGTTAGGGGTATATACTGCTCGCAATATAAACTTCGGCTTTAGCCGATAACCCTTGCCGAGCAGTATATAGTTCTGCGTTAGCAGAACCAAACAACAGGTATACCCATCTCTAGAAAGACCGGTAACGCGAAGCGTTGCAATAGCTGGGTATATCGTAGCAGCGTCAGCTGCTACCAAACAACAAATATACTGCTCAAAAAAAATGCACCCGACAGGGTTCCTCCGGTTTATCCCTCGAAAACATCCAGGAAAAGGCATTATTGAAACGCTTCGCGTTACAGTGTCTTTTTAGTGATGGGTATATTTGTTGTTTGGTTCTGATAACGCAGAACTATATATTGCTCGGCAAGGATTATCGGCTAAAGCCGAAG
>JACDAP010000618.1 GCA_013695395.1 Solirubrobacterales bacterium | reverse complement strand
ACGAAGCCGTCGCGGCGGGCGTCGAATGGGCGCGAGACGCCGGTCGGGGAGAGCGCGCTCATCGAGGCGAAGGCGGCGCGGGCCAGCGGGGTGAGCGAGGCCTCGGCGCCGCCGGTGAGCACCGCGTCGGCGTCCCCGCAGCGGATCATCCGCTGCGCGATGCCGATGGCGTGGGCGCCCGCCGCGCAGGCGGAGACGACGCCGAAGACGGGGCCGCGGAGGCCGTGGCGCAGCGAGAGCGACGCGGCGCCCGCGTTGCTCATCATCAGCGGGACCGAGAGCGGCGGGACGGCCTCCGGGCCGGTCTCGCGGAGCCGGTCCTGGCCGTGGGTGAGCGTCGCGATGCCGCCGATGCCGGTGCCCATCACGCAGCCGATGCGCTCGGGGTCGTAGGGCAGCTCGTCGGCCCAGCCGGCGGCGGCGATCGCCTCGTCGCCCGCGACGACGCCGAGCTGGGAGAACCGGTCAGCGCGCCGGATCTCCTTCTTGGAGAGGTGTTCGGTCGGGACGAACGCGGCGCAGGCGCCCTCGCCGTCCTCGAGCCCCGAGGTCCCGGCGGTCCAGCGCTCGTGGAGCGCACGGGCGCCGACGCCGAGCGGCGTCAGCGCGCCCATGCCGGTGATGACGACGCGGTTCACCCCGCGCGCTCGACGATCAACTCGACGCAGTCGCCGACGGTCTTCAGGCGCTCGGCGTCTGTGCTCTTCAGTGCGACGCCGTACTTCTCCTCGGCGATCTGGGAGAGCTCGGCGAGGTCGAGCGAGTCGATGTCGAGGCTCTCCAGCGTGGCCTCGCGATTGATGTCGGCGGCCTCGGCGCCGAAGCTCTCGAGGGCCTCGCTGACGGTCGTCTCGACGTCGGATGCAGTGATGGTGGACATGCGGGGTTCTCCTTGGTTTGGGGTGAAGATCAGGCGGCCATGCCGCCGTCGACGAAGAGCGTCGATCCGGTGACATAGGAGGCACGGTCGGAGGCGAGGAAGCAGATCGCGTCCGCGACCTCCTCGGGGCGGCCGGGGCGGCGGGCAGGGACGTTCTCGACGAGCTCGCGCGGGAGGTCCGCGGTCATCGCGGTGTCGATGAAGCCGGGAGCGACGGCGTTGACCGTGATGCCCCGCCGGGCGACCTCGACGGCGACCGTCTTGGTCATGCCGATCAGGCCCGCCTTGGCGGCCGCGTAGTTGGCCTGGCCGCCGTTGGCCCGGGGGCCGACGACCGAGGCGACGTTCACGATCCGGCCGTAGCGGGCACGGACGGCCCGCTTGAGGACGGCGCGGGTCAGGCGGAAGGCGGCGGAGAGGTTTGTGGCGATGACGGCGTCCCACTCCTCGTCGGTCAGCTGGAGCGCGAGGCCGTCGTGGCGGACACCCGCGTTGTTGACCAGGCCGAGGAGGGGGCCGAGCTCGGCCGCCTGCGCGACGAGTTCCTCGGCGGCGCCGGGGGCGCCGATGTCGCCGCCGACGGCGAGCGCGCGACGACCGCCGTCCTCGATCTCCGCGACGACCTCGGCCGCTCCGGCGTCGTTCTGTGCGTAGCCGACGGCGACGTTCCAGCCGTCCTGCGCGAGGGCGAGCGCAGTCGCGGCGCCGATGCCGGCTCCGGCGCCCGTCACAAGGACGGTCGCGTCAGTCGGCCTAAGGGCGCTGCGGGTGGGCTTCGGGGCGGTCTCGGTGGTCATGCGGCTCCTTCCGGGGAGGCGTCGAGTCGTCGCTTCTTCCCGCTGGGCGGGAACAATCGACAAGTCGACGAGGTCACGGGGTCGCTCCGTAGTGCAGGACGGTCGCGCCCCAGGCCAGGCCGGCGCCGAAGGCGCACAGGAGGACGGCGCCCTCCTCGGGCACGCGGCCCTCGGCGGCGGCGCGGTGCAGGGCGAGCGGGACGGTCGCCGCGGAGGTGTTGCCGCGGTCGGCGATGTCGTCGACCACCTGCTCCTCGCGCAGGCCGAGCCGCTCGACGAGGGCGCGAGTGATCCGCGCGTTGGCCTGGTGGGGGACGACGAGGGCGAGCTCCTCCACGCTGAGGCCCTCACGCGCGAGAGCCTCCAGGCTGCACTCGGCCATGCGCGTGACGGCGTGGTGGAAGATCTCCCAGCCGTTCATGGAGATGATGCCGTCGGAGCGTTCGGCGACGAGGTAAGAGCCGTGCGCACCGTCGCAGCCGAGGACGGTCGCGCCGACCCGGCCCGCGCCGCCGAGGGTGAGCACCGCGGCGCCCGCGCCGTCGCCGAAGAGCGCAGCCGGCCCCTTGTCGGCAGGGTCGACGTTGCGGCTCACCGCGTCGGCGCCGATGGCGAGCACGTGGGTCGCCCGGCCGCTCTCGATCAGCGCGGCGCCCTGGGCGAGGACGGCAAGAAAGCCGGTGCAGGCGAGGCTCGTGTCCCAGGCCATCGCGCCCTCGGCCCCGAGCAGCGCGGCGACCAGCGGCGCGGCCTGGGGGTAGACCTCGTCGGCCGTGGACGTGCCGACCAGGACCGCGTCGAGGGCGGTGGCGGGAAGCCCGGCCTGGGCGAGCGCCTCCGCACCCGCAGCGGCGGCGAGGGCGTCGAGCCGCTCCCCGGGGCGCAGGTGACGGCGGCTCTCGATCCCCGTCCGCTTGACGATCCACTCGGGCGTGACGCCCGCGCCCGCGCCGACCACCAGGTTGTCGACGACCTGCTCGGGAACCGCGGCGCCGAAGCCGGCGATGCCCGCGGAGCGGACCGCTCGGCGGGCGAAGCGCCCTGGCGCGAGGTCGGAGGCGAACTCAAGCGACATCGGCGGACTCCAGGAGCGTGGCGGCCGGGGCGGAGGCGACGTCGGGTGCGCAGCGCCGCGCGAGCTTGGCGAGCACCTTGCCGGGGCCGGCGTCGACGACCGTGGTCGCGCCCGCCGCGACGAGCGCCTCCATGGTCCGCCGCCACTGCACCGGACGCACGAGCGCCTGGGAGAGCTCGCGGACGGGGTCGACGAAGGGGGCGGCGGTGGAGCACGAGAGCACGGGCACCACCGGCTCGCGCCAGTCAACGGCGCCGAGCGCCTCGGCGAACGGCTCGACCGCCGCGGCCATCTGGGGGGAGTGGAACGCGCCCGCGACGTCGAGGGCCATCGCCCGCAGGCCGTCGGCTCGGGCGGCGGTCGCGGCCTCGGCGAGGCGGTCCGGATCGCCGGAGAGCACGACCTGGCCGGGGGCGTTGTCGTTGGCCAGGCTGACCCCGTGGCGCGAGGCGAGCTTAGCCGCCTGGGCGGGGGTGCCGCCGAGCAGCGCGAGCATCGTCCCGCCCCCGGCCGCCTCGCCGGAGTCGGCCATCAGGCGGCCGCGCAGCACGACCAGCTCGAGCGCGGCGTGGTCGTCGAGCGCCCCGGCCGCGGCCAGCGCGGTGAGCTCCCCGAGGGAGTGCCCGGCGACCGCCACCGGATCGACGTGGCCGCTCAGCCGCGACCAGCTCGCCAGCGACGCGCAGAGGATCGCCGGCTGGGCGTACGCGGTCGACTCGTCGATCCGGGCGAACGGATCGTCGCCGATGAGCTCGAGGCAGGCCTCGAGCAGATCGGGGCGGGCGGTTTCGACGAGCTCGCGCATGTCGGCCGTCTGCGACCCCTGTCCGGGGAACACGACGACGGTGGCGGTGGCGGAGAGCACGGCACCCACCGTCACGACCGCCGGCGCTCCGCACGAGCCCTCCCCGCCGATCGGGGGGCAAGGAAGGCACGGGTCGGGGGGTCCCGCAAAAGGTGACGCATATGGTCACTTTTTGCAGGACCCTCCGCCATGCGGGTCAGCTGAGCAGGCCGAGCCGCTGCGCGCGCTGGACCGCCTCGGCCCGGTTGCGGACCTCGAGCTTGCGGTACACGGCGCTCGTGTGCTCCTTGACCGTGTGCGGTGAAAGGTGCAGCTGCGCGGCGATCTCCCGGTTGGTCGCGCCCGTGGCGATGCCGCTCAGGACGTCCTGCTCGCGCTCGGTGAGCCCCGGCCCCGCCGGCGCGGAGACGTCCTGCTCGTCGAAGACCGTCATGCCCAGGCCGACCATCCGCACCGCACGAGCGATGTCCGCCGCGGGCCAGTCCTTGGGGACGAACCCGTGTGCGCCGCAGGCCCGCGCGGTGGGCGGGGAGATCCTCCCCGCCCCGCTGATCAGCAGCACCCGCAGCTCCGGCCGGACCAGCCGCAGCCGCTCGCAGATGTCCGGGCCCGACTCCTCTCCCACGAACAGATCGACGAGGGCGATCTGGGGATCGTGGCGCTGGGTGAGCGCGACGGCCTCGGCGGAGCTGCGGGCCGAGAGGCAGCGTTCGACCCAGGGCAGCTCGCCGAGCATCAGCCGGAAGCCCCAGTGGACGACGTCGTGGTCGTCGACGACGAGAATGCGGAAAGGCGCGCTCACGCTCCCGGCTCCAACTGGACGACGAGCCGGACCAGCCAGGTGCCCGACGGCTGGCGGCCGAACTCGACGACGCCGCCCAGCCCGAGCGCCTCGAGCGCGGCCAGGCGCAGGCCGACCCCGGCGGTCGGCGTCCGCGACTCGGGAGCGGCGTCGTTCTCGATCTCCAGCACGAGCGTCTGCTCCCCGCGCCGCACCCGTACGACCACCCGGGCGCCGTCGGCGTGCTTGCGCGCGTTGCGCAGCGCCTCGGCGAGTACCGACTGGGCGAGCGGCTCGATCTCCGCGGGGACCTCGGCGACCTCACCCTCGACCTCCATGCGCAGGTCCGGATGGGAGCGCTGGAGCCGGGCGAGCTCCTCGGCCAGCGTGGTGCCCGTGGGCCGGGACGGGCGGCCGAGGGGACGCTGGAGCGCGGTCCGGAGCTCCCTGAGCCCGGCGTTGATCTCCTCCGTGCATCGCTCGCGCATCGCCGCGTCGAAGGGCTGGCCGGAGCCGAGCGCGAGGGAGACGCCGAAGAGCCGCTGGACCACCGAGTCGTGGAGGTCTCGCGCGAGCGCGATCCGCTCCTCGAGCTGGCGGGCCCGTGCACGCTGGTGCTGCTCGGCCCGCGCGGTGATGGCCAGGGCGAGCGTTTTGCCCAGAAGCCAGAGGAGGTCGCGACGGGCGTCGTCGAGCGGCTCGTCGGAACCCGGGTCGGCGAGAATGATCCCGAGCCAACGGCCGGCGGCGACGATCGGGACGACCACGAGCGATGCGCCATCGACCAGGTCGGAGAACTCGGGCGAGACCCGGCCGCCGAGGTCCCCCGGCGCCTGGACCACCCGGTCCTCGGCGAGCGCCTGACGGCCGACGGGCGCGTCCTCGAGCCCCACCTGCCGCCCGGCCAGCCGCGCGAGCGGGACGTTGTGCGCGCCGACCGCGCGCACCTGGCGACGGGCGTCGTCGTAGAGCACCATCAGCGCGCGCTCCATCCCGGTCGTCGTGCAGAGCGCCTCGGTCACCCGCGAGTACGAGTCGTCGAGCGCCGCGTCGGTATCGGCCTGGGTGACCACGTCGACGAAGAGCGAGAGGGCAGGGGCGAGGGCGACGACGTCGGGGCGCACCGACCCATGCTCCACCATCCGACCGCTCTCCCGGGCGGTGCCACCCCCGAACGGGGGGCTCAGGCGCCTGGGTCGCTCGCGTGGGCTCGCGCCAGAGGCGACTGATAGACCGAGCGGACGACGTCGACGTCGAGCCATCCGGTCAGCCGGCGGGCCGCTTCTGCCAATGGTCCGCATGCTTCGCGGGGCAGCGCGCCCGCCGGGACGATCACGACGGTGCCGTCGTCCTCCTGCGTCCAGCCGCCGACGATCCGGCCGCTCCACCAGGCGGTCGGGCCACCGTTGCCGTTGCGGTCGAAGATCCGCGCGGCGTGCTCGCCGAGGTAGAAGCCGCGCTCCTTCCAGCCCATCGTGGTCGGGTCGAGCGCCGGGAGCAGCGCGGCCCACGGCGTCGGCGCGGTGACGGTCTCGGTGTCGTCGGGGTGGAGCCACGCGGGGCTCCCGTCCTCGATCCGCACCTGCTGGGCACCGAGGTCGGTGAGCGCGGACCGCACTGCGCTCTTGGTCGCGCCGAGCCACCAGACCAGATCGACCTCGGTGCCGGGACCGAAGCTCCACAGCCAACGCCCGACCAGCTCGGCGTAGCCACTCCGGGCGTCGGGAAGTGCCGGCCGCGGGCCGAGCCACTCCTCGGCCCGGGTCCAGCGCGGGCGTGAGACCTTCCAGCCGGCGGCGTTTTGGCCGCGCAGGATGCTGCCGTCGGCGGCGATCACCCCGATCATCCGGGAGGCGAGCGCCACCCCGGTCGCGTACGTCTTCCCCGGGGCGAGGACGAGCCGCGCGTCGAGCGCGGGGAGCGCGGCGCGGAGC
>JACDAP010000607.1 GCA_013695395.1 Solirubrobacterales bacterium | reverse complement strand
GCGCGTTCCTGCTCCGCCGCGCGTCGCTGCCGGCCGCGAACCGCGCGGCCCTCGCCCAGCGCCTGGCCGGCGTGGTGCGCCCGCGCCTGGGCGGCGCGACGGACGGGCTCGCCGACGAGGAGCTGATCGAACTCGTCGTGGCGGGGAAGGACCGTGCCTGGACGGCGACCCGTGTGGCCTGGCTCTCGCTCTGCGAGACCGAGACCGCACAGTTCGCCTCAGGCCCGCTTGCGCACGAGCGTGAGCCCGTCACGGACGGTGAGCAGCACGCTGGCCAGCGCCGGGTCGCTCGCCGCCCGCGCGTTGTAGGCGGCGATCGCCTGGGTGCCGGGGTCCGGGGCTGCGTGGAGGACCGCGCCGTCGCGGAGCATGTTGTCGGCGACGATCAGCCCGTGCGGGGCGAGCTTGGGCAGCAGCGCGTCGAGGTAGCCCGGGTAACCGGCCTTGTCGGCGTCGACGAACGCGAGGTCGATCGGCTCATCGATCCTCGCCAGGGTCTCGAGCGCGGGGCCCTCGCGCAGCTCGATCCGCGCATCATGGGCGAGCCGCTCGCGCGCGAAGGCCGCGTGGGCCGGGTCGGCCTCGCAGGTGATGAGGCGCGCGCCCGCGGGCATCCCGGCGGCGAGGAAGAGCGCGGACGCGCCGCTGAAGGTCCCGATCTCCACGACGAGCCGCGGCTCCATCACCCAGGCGAGCGTCTCGAGGAGCCGGCCGACGACGGCCCCGCTCAGCATCGCCTCCTGCCCGAGTTCCGCGCGGGTCGCCGCGTCGAGCGCGGCGATCTCCTCCGGCCACGGCGTCGTGCTCTGCTCGGCGTACTCCTCGATGCGGGGGTCGATCAGCTCCATGCGTCCAGTGTGATGCACGCGACGCACCCCGACCCGTCGGCGCGGTCATCCGTGCTGCGGAAATCCCGATAGGCGAGAGTTCGGCAGCACGGATGCACCTCAGCGTGTCGTCGCGAAGTGCTGCGCCTGCTCGTCGGGCACCGGCGGCAGCTCGTCGGGCAGGTCGCCCGCCGGCCAGGACTGCCACTCGTGCTTGCCACGGAGCTTCTTGAGGGTGTAGTCGACACGGCCTTGGGCGTTCATCACGTGCCAGGCGGCGTGGGTCGAGGCGGTCATGACCGGGATCCAGAAGCGATCCGTCATCGGGTCGGCCGGGGCGACCGAGCCGGGCGTCACCTCGGCGGCGACGTGGCCCTCGCCGTCCTCGAGCGTCAGCCGCGCGAGGACCGTGCCGTCGGCGGCGCAGATCTGGGTCTCCCCGAGCATCTGGGTCCGCCACGGGATCGCCGGGATCGCCGGGAACTGCGCGTCGACCGGGCCGACGTGCGCGGCGTGCACGATCGGCGCGCCGACCAGGCGGGCGAACTGGGCCGGCAGCTCGCGGCACTGGCGCCGCCAGATCGCGTGCTCGCGGCGCACCCACCAGGCCAGTCCGGGCGCGGTCCAGTTGAGCGGGAACGACGGCCAGCACATCCCACCGAGCACGAGATCGACACCGCGCAGGCGGTCCGCAGTGCGAAAGCGCGCCCACTCCCAGCCCGACGCCATGCCGACGTCGAGCCCGAGCGCCGTGCAGTGAGCGCGCCCCTCGTCGTCCCCGCCGCGGTAGTAGTGGTTCTCCCACGCCGTCGGGATGTCCTTGTCGTGCAGGTGCGCCCGCCCGTCGGGCTCGGCCAGCAGGTAGGTGCCGTAGGTGTCCTTGCCGCGCCGCGACAGCGAGCCGCCGGCGACGACGACGTCGAGCTCGCGAGCCAGCCGGGTGAGCAGCTGGAAGGCCGCGCCGTCGACCGGGCGGGCGGCGCCGCGGAGCTTGACGTTGAAGACGTTCGGTGAGGTGCAGGCCTCGGGCACGACGATCACCTGCGGGTCGTGCTCGCGATGTGCGTCGCGGATGAGATCCTCGAGGTGGACGAGGTTCCGCTCGACCTCGCCCAGCGCGAGGTGCGGCTGGACCGCCGCGATCCGGACCGGCGCACGCCCGCTCATGCCGTCACCGCCGGTGCCGTGGCGACCACACGAAGCTCAGGGGGCGCGGCCTCGGACGCCTGCTCCACCGCCGCGGCGAGGTGCAGGGCCGGACGCCTCGGCGGCTCCGGCCACTCGACCCCCGGGTGCTCGGAGCCCCAGACCCGGCGCGTCGAGCGGAAGCGCTTCGCGCGCGCCTCCGCCCGCACCTGCAGGTCGGTCCACAGGTCGGCCAGCCCCCCGCGCAACGTCGCCGGCAGCGCCCGGCGCTCGCGCCGGACGTCGTGCGCGAGGGCGCCCGCGAACCCGCTGGCCATCCGGGAGAGCGGGAGCACCTCCTGCTGGGAGCGCACCCGCTGGAAGATGTCGCCGAGGTCCGGGCCGTGGCGCCCCTCCGCGCGCCGGGCGAGCTCCACGAGCACCGGCGACTGCGGCTGGATCCGCGTCTCCGAGTTCGCGAAGTGGTAGACCGACAGGCACTCCTCGTCGCGCTCCTGCTCCCACCGGCGCAGCGCCGCGTCGAGCTGCGCGGGGTCCCCGATCGCCGCCGCCGCGCGAGCCCCGAGCGAGCGCCCCATCCACATCGCGTCGCGCTGCCCGTTGCCGATCACCGGGTCCTTGAAATGCCCGGCGTCCCCGGCGAGCGCCCAGCCGGGTCCGCTGGCCGGTCGGAAGAAGGCGGGTACGTCGGCGGTGGACCGCAGCTTCGACAGGTTCTCCGCCCCGGCGATCCGCTCGGCGAAACCGGGGTGACGGCGCAGGAACTCGTCCCACACGCCGTCGGGGTCCTTGCGGGCCCGGGCCACGTCACTGGCCGGCCCCATCACCAGGGCGATCGTCCGCGGCTTCGGCGCGCTCGGGAAGACCATGCAGAACGAGTCACCGTCGCGCCACTGGGAGAGCGTCTGGTTCAACCGCGTGTCCACGAGCGGGTCGTCGAGGTAGCGGAACACGAGGCCGCGTCCGTTCTTCGACGACCGGTAGGGACGCCAGGCACCGACGCGAGCGGCGACCGTCGACTTCCGTCCGTCCGCCCCGATCACGAGCTTCGCGTGCAGCTCCCGGATCTCGCCGTCGGCATCCTTGGCCCGCACCCCGCAGACCCGGCCGCCCCGCCAGAGCACGTCCAGGAACTCCCAGCCCTCGCGCACGTCGGCCCCGTGCTCGCGAGCGGTCTCCACGAGGATCGCGTCCTGGATCGGGCGCGGGATGCACATGACGTAGTCGGTCCCGCCGCTGGCGCCCCATGACTCGTGGACGCTGACCTTCCCGTCGAAGTGGATCTCGAGGTCGCGCATGTAGGACGGGTCGTGGGCCAGCACCTTCTCGTAGGCGCCCATGTGCTTGAGCTCCTCGATCCCGCCGCCGAACAGGACGTGCGTGGAGAGGGTGTCGGAGGGGAAGCTCGCCTTGTCGAGGACGACCACGTCGTGGCCGCTGCGGGCGAGCTCGGCGGCGGCGGTCGCGCCGGCGCAGCGGGCTCCGATGATGACGACGTCGTGTGGGGACATGGTGCGAGCGTATCCAGGTCTGGGGTATAGTTGCAAGTACGTTCAAACATGAATCCTCTTCCAACTGAAACCGCAGCCCCCGCCCGGGGCGCCCGCCGCGCGGCCCGCACCCGCGCCGCCATCCTCGACGCCGCCGAACGTGCCATCCGCATCGACGGGTACCGCGGCACCCGCATGGAGGCCGTCGCCGAGGCCGCCGACGTCAGCGTCGGCTCGATCTACAACCACTTCGGCGACAAGGACGGTCTCTACCACGCGCTGGCCGAGCGGGCCGTCGAGCTCTTCGGCCGCTACATGGCCGCCGCCTACGCGGCCGGGGCGACCCCGCTCGAGCAGGTGATGGGCGCCGGGGAGGGATACCTGCGCTTCCACCTCGAGCATCCCGGCGCCTTCCGCTTCCTCGCCTTCGACGGCGTGGAGGCCGGCCCGGTGATCGGCGACGACGAGCTCGCGGCGCGGATCACGACCGACCTCGAGGCGATCATCGACAGCTTCCGGGAGAAGATCCAGGAGGCGATCGACGCCAGGGAGATCCGCCCGGAGCTCGACGCCCACCACCTCTCCCGCTTCCTCTGGAGCGCCTGGAACGGCGTGGTCGCCCTCGGCCTGCGCAACGATCGCCTGGCGCTCACCGAATCTGAGATCGACGCCACGATTCAGACCGGCCTGCGCCTCGTGGTCGAAGGCCTCGTCGATCCCGCCTGGCGGGACGCGCACGGCAACGCCCGCGCCCGGCTCGTGCGGATCGTCTCCCCGGAGTAGCGGCCCCGGGGCGGCGGTCCCCGCTCAGTGCGAGTGCAGCACCCGGTCGATGAGGCCCCACTCCTGCGCCTCGTCGGACTTGAAGAAGCGGTCACGCTCCATCGCCTTGTGGACCTCCTCCTCCGGGCGGCCCGTGTGCTTCGCGTAGATCTCGTCGACACGCTTGCGGGTCTTGAGGACCTCGCGCGCATGGATCTCGATGTCGCTCGACTGCCCCTCGAACCCGGCGGACGGCTGGTGGATGAGGATGCGGGAGTTCGGCAGCGCCATCCGCTTGCCCGGCGCGCCGGCCGCGAGGAGGAGCGAGCCCATCGACATGGCGATCCCGCAGCAGATCGTCGCCACGTCGGGCTTGATGAAGTTCATCGTGTCGTACACCGCGAGGCCCGCGGTGATCGAGCCGCCGGGCGTGTTGATGTAGATCGAGATGTCCTTGTCCGGATCAGAGCTCTCGAGGTGCAGCAGCTGCGCCACGATGAGGTTCGCGACCTGGTCGTCCACCGGCGAGCCGAGGAAGATGATCCGCTCGTTGAGCAGGCGGGAGAAGATGTCGAACTCACGCTCTCCACGGGCGGAGCGCTCGATGACCATCGGCACGAGAGGCATGACCAGAACCTAGCCGGTGTGTCGCACGGGCTCACGCCCGGCGGGCTGGGCCGGGCGGGGCAGATCCTCGACCTCCGGCGTGGGCAGCGTGACCGGCTTGCTCTTGGTCACGTGCACCTCCTCGCCCCAGTGGGTGAAGTCGAGCGGCGCGCCCTCCTCGATCTGGTAGCGGGCCTGCTCCTGGTCGATCGTCACGCGCAGCAGCGAGCCGCGGATGCAGACCGCGAAGCTCACCTCGCCGACCCCACGCGGCAGCCGCGGGCAGAAGCGGATCCTTCCGCCGGAATCCCGCATCCCGCCGTACCCGTTGGTGACCGCCATCACCGCGCCGGCCAGCGAGGCGATGTGCAGGCCGTCGCCGGTGTTGTGGTGCAGGTTGTGCAGGTCGACGAAGGCCGCCTCGCGCAGGTAGTCGTGCGCGAGCTCCATGTGCCCGACCTCGGCGGCCATGATCGCCTGGGTGCACGCCGAGAGCGAGGAGTCGCGGACCGTGAGCCCCTCGTAGTAGTCGAAGTTGCGCCGCTTCTGCTCGGGCGTGAACTCCTCCCCGTAGAGATGCATCGCCAGCACGAGGTCGGCCTGCTTGATGACCTGCGTGCGGTAGAGCTGGAAGTAGGGGAAGTGCAGCAGCAGCGGGTACTCCTCCGGGCTCGTCGCCTCGAAGTCCCACGGCTGGTGCAGCAGGAAGTCCTGATCCTGCGGGTGGATCCCCACGGCCTCGTCGTAGGGGATGTACATCGCGTGCGCTGCTGCGCGCCACTGCTGCGCCTCCTCCGGGCTCACCTCGAGCCGCTGGGCGAGCTTCGCGTGGTGCTCGACGGCGACGGCCGCCGCCCGGAGGTTCGCTCGGGCTCCGAGGTTCGTGAAGACGTTGTTGTCGACCAGGGCCGAGTACTCGTCCGGCCCCGTGACGCCGTCGATGCGGAAGACGCTGTCGCGGTCGTAGCACCCGGCGCTCATCCACAGCCGCGCGGTCGCGACGAGCAGCTCTCCGCCCTCGGCACCCTCGAAGTCGTCGTCGCCGGTCGCGTCGACGTAGCGGCGCACCGCGTCGGCGATGTCGCCGTTGATGTGGAGCGCGGCCGAGCCCGCCGGCCAGTACCCGGAGCATTCCTGGCCGCGGATCGTGCGCCAGGGCATGAGCGCGCCCTCCATGCCGAAGAGCTCGGAGCGCGCGTCGGCCATCGGCAGGATCGAGTGGCGCCAGAGCAGTGCGTGCCGGACCACGTCCGGCAACACGTAGGTGAGCACGGGCAGTACGAAGGTCTCGGTGTCCCAGAAGGCGTGGCCGTCGTAACCGGGCCCGGTCAGGCCCTTGGCGGGGATCGCCCGGCCCTCGATCCGCGCGCCCGCCTGGAAGAGGTGGAAGAGCGAGAAGCGGAGCGCCTGCTGTACCGCGGGGTCGCCATCGACCGTCACGTCCGCGCGCGACCAGAACCAGTCGAGCGTCTTCTTCTGATCCTTCAGGAGCCCGTCCCAGCCCTCGGCACAGGCGTTGGCCAGGCTGGCGGCGACCTGATCGCGGAGGAACTCCGGTGACTGGCGTGAGCTCCAGTGGTAGGCCATGAACTTCACGAAGCGAAGCGGCTGGCCGGGCTCGAGCTCGGCGGAGATCGTCACCCGCGCCTTGTCGTCCTCGACGTAGACGTCGGTGTGCAGCTCCTGGCCGTTCTCGTCGATCACGTGCTCCATGCCGGAAGCGCAGGTCAGCAGGCTGGCGGGTGTGGAATGGACGAGCACGGCGCGCAGCTCGTGCCCCTGGGCGAAGCGCGGCTCGAGGACGGCGCCGAGGTCCTTGCCCTTGCGGGGGTCGTCGCCCTCGGCGGTCGTGGCCATGTTCGCGAGCAGGTTCGACTGCAGTGCGACCCGCATCGGCGCGTTGACGGCCTCGATCTCGTACTCGATCGCGGCGACCGAGCGCTGCACGAAGGAGACCAGGCGGCGCGTGCGGATCTTCACCTCGCGCCCGTAGGTGGAGCGGTAGTGCATCGAGCGGTCGAGCGTCCCGGTGCGGAAGTCGAGGACGCGCTCGTGCGCGAGCACCTCGCCGCGCAGCACGTCCACCGGCTCGTCCTCGAGCATCAGGTGGATGACCTTGCCGTCCTGCACGTTGACGACCGACTGGCCGTCCTCCGCGAAGCCGTAGCCGGACTCCCCGTACTCGAGCGGGTAGGACTCGTAGAAGCCGTTGACGTAGGTGCCGCTGATGCCGCGCGGCTCGCCCTCGTCGAGGTTGCCGCGCAGGCCGAGGTGGCCGTTGGAGAGGGCGAAGATGGACTCTGCGCGCGCCAGCTGGTCGAGGTCGAGCTCGGGCTCGCGGATGCACCACTCCTCGATGGGCCAGTGGTCGTCGCCGACCGCGCGCATCTTCCCGTCGGCGCTCGTGCCCACGTTGTCGAGCGACCCGCTGCTCACGCCATCAGCTCCCCGAGGTCCTCGGTCACGACGATGTCCGCCCCGTGTTCGCGTAGTGCGTCGGCCTGCCCGGCCTGGTCGACGCCGACCACGTAGCCGAAGTTCCCGGCCCGGCCGGCCTCCACGCCGCTGATCGCGTCCTCGAATACGGCCGTCGCGCTCGCGGCGACGCCGAGCCGCTCGGCGGCCAGCAGGAACGCGTCGGGCGCCGGCTTGCCGCGGATCGACTCCTCGTTGAGCGTGTTCCCGTCGACCCGGGCCTCGAAGAGGTCGAGGATGCCCGCGGCTTCCAGCGCGGCGACGGTGTTCTTGCTCGAGGAGACCACCGCGGTGCGCAGCCCGTTCTCACGGGCCGCCCGCACGAAGTCGATCGACGGCTCGAAGACGTCGACGCCGTCGCGCTCGAGCACCTCGAGCAGCTTCTCGTTCTTGGCGTTGCCGATGCCGGTGACCGTGTCGGCATCCGCCTCGTCGCTCGCGGAACCCTCCGGCAGGTCGATGTCCCGCGAAGCGAGGAAGTCCCGCACCCCGTCCTCGCGCGGCTTGCCGTCGACGTGGGCGGTGTAGTCCTGCTCGATGTCGAAGGGCGTGAATCCGTCGCCGTCGCGGCGCTTCAGAAACGCGTCGAAGGCCTCCTTCCACGCCTTGGCGTGCACCGACGCGGTCCGGGTGAGCACCCCGTCCATGTCGAAGAGACACGCCTTGATGCCGTCGGGCAGCTTGAGCTCGGCCATCTCGTGATCCTTTCAGGTGGCCACGACGCGAGCGGGAGGCCCGGTCATCCGACCTTGACGACCCGGACGACCTGACCGTCCTCGACGGCGACGTTCACCCGGTCGCAGCGGAGGTCCATCGTCACGACGAGGGCCTCGCCGTCGCGGCGGGTGACTCGCATGCCGAGCCCCTCGCGGTTGAGCCTGGCCGCCGCGGCGGCTTCCGTCCGGCCTGCGAGCCGCAGCCCCCGCGCCTTCTCGCGGGTCGTGCGGACGCACTCGCGGAGCCGGTCGGGACCCAAGGTCGGGCCGGGCGTCGAGGAGCTCGCGGTCGGTCCCGTCCCGGGCAGGACGCTCACCAGCGGCTCGTCGCCGTCGTCGCCGCAGCCGGCGAGCAGCAGGGCGGCGAGCAGGGCCGGAACGTATCGGCCCGAGTCAGCCATTGACCAGTCGCATCCCGGTCGCGTCGTAGCGCTCGCCCTCGGGCTCGGGGAGGGCGTCGGCGATGCCCGTGAGCTCCTCGGGGGCGAGCTCGATCTCGGCCGCCGCAGCGTTCTCCTCCAGGTACCTCACGCGCTTGGTCCCCGGGATCGGGACGACGTGCTCGCCCTGCGCCATCACCCACGCGAGCGCGAGCTGGGAGG
>JACDAP010000594.1 GCA_013695395.1 Solirubrobacterales bacterium | reverse complement strand
CCTTCGAGGCCTTCTCCCGCAATCCCGAGGCCCTCGACCAGATGATCGCGCAGTCGCCGCCGACGCTCGATGTCGCGATCCGGGAGCTGCCCGTGCAGCGCAAGCTCTTCCGCGCGCTCGCCGACATCGGGGGGGAGACGAGCGCGGCGGCCGCCGAGCTGCGCCGCAGCGCCCCGCCGATCTCCCGGGCTCTCGCGGTCGGGACCGACGTGCTGCCGGAGACCACCGAGCTCAACGACGACCTCGAGGGATCGCTGCGGAGCCTCGGCTCCCTCGGACGCTCGCCGCTGGCCAACCTGACGCTTCAGGGGCTCACCACGACGAACGCCACCTTGAACCCCACCCTGCGCTACCTCGGCCCGCAGGTCACCGTCTGCAACCACTGGAACTACTTCTGGACCTTCCTGGCCGACCACATCGGCGAGCAGGTTCCGAGCGGCACGATCCAGCGCATCGAGGTCAAGGAGGCACCGATCGGCCAGAAGAACGGCATCAGCAGCTTCGGTGCCGTCGCCCCGGCCAACGGCGAGCAGCCCCTGGAGGGCGATCCGGTACGCCTGCACGGTCAGCCCTACGGCCGGGCCGTGGACGAGAACGGGAACGCGGACTGCGAGCAGGGCCAGCGCGGCTACCTGCAGCGGGTCGCCAAGGGCGCTCCCGAGGGCCTCAACATCGCGGTCGACCCCCGTACCCCGGGCAACCAGGGCACCACCTTCACCGGCAAGCCGCGCGTACCCGCCGGCCAGACCTTCAGCGCCGAACCCGCCGGCCGCGCCCCCCAGGTGGTCGGACCATGAAGTCTCCGTTCAAGCGCCAGCCCCGGGCGCGACGCGTCTCGCGACCGATCCCCTACGCGCTCGCGCTGATCGCCCTCGTCGTGATCGGCAGCTACCTCGCGGTCACCAAGGACATCCCGTACCTGAACGACCCGTTCACGATCCAGGCCGCCTTCAAGGACACCAACGGCATGAAGACCGGTTCCCCGGTGCGGATCGCGGGTGTGAACGTCGGCGAGGTCACCGAGGTCAAGCCGACGAACCCCGGTGCCCGCTCCGCGGTGATCACGATGTCGATCAACGACGCCGGCCGCCCGATCAAGACGGACGCCACGATGAAGATCCGGCCCCGGATCTTCCTCGAGGGCAACTTCTTCATCGAGGTCTCCCCGGGCCGCCCAGGCACCAAGGAGCTCGCCGAGGGTGGGATGGTCGACAGCGACCAGACCTCCAACCCGGTCCAGTTCGATCAGGTCCTCCTGGCGCTCAAGTCCGACGTCCGCTCCGACCTGCGCAGCACCTTCGCCGAGCTCCTCGGGACCGACGCCAACGGCGGCGGCAAGGCCTTCAACCGCTCGCTCGACTTCCAGCCGGCCGCCTATAGGTTCTCGGCGATCGTCTCCGAGGCACTGCTCGGCGAGAAGGAGGGCGACCTGCGGCGCTTCCTCGGCAACCAGGCCACGGTCTACGCGGCGCTCGACTCGGACCCCGCGGCGCTGCAGGGGCTCATCACGAACTTCAACACGACGACGGCGGCGCTCGCCGACCGCGAGGCGGACCTGCGCGCCGCGCTCCGCGAGCTGCCCGTGACGCTGCGTACGGCGCTGCCGACGCTCACCTCGCTGAACGCGGCTTTCCCGCCGGTACGCCGCTTCGCGAGCGCCGCCCTGCCCGGGGTCCGCTCGACCGGCCCGACGGTGGACGCCGTGCTCCCGCTGGTCACCCAGCTCCGCGGGCTCGTCTCGAGGAGCGAGCTGCGTGGGCTCTCGCAGGACCTCCGCGCGGCGACGCCGCCGCTGGCGAGGTTCGCCCGCACCACGGTGCCGCTGCTCGGCGAGCTGCGCACCCTGGCCTCCTGCGTGAGCACCACGCTCGTCCCCTACGGCAACCAGACGCTCGAAGACCCCAACTTCCCTGCCACCGGCCGTGTCTTCGAGGAGTTCCCCAAGTCGCTGGTCGGCCTGGCCGGGGAGAGCCGCTCGAGCGACGCCAACGGCCAGTTCTTCAAGGTCCTCGGGCAGGGCGGGCTCGAGACGGTCTCGCTCGGCAACGGCCTGCTCGGCGCGGCCACCCGGCCGATGGAGGGCGTCAACCCTCCGCCGCAGAAGTCCGTGCCGCCGCTCCAGCCCGACGCGCCGTGCGAGAACCAGGAGCTCCCCGACCTGCGGACGATCCCCGGCGCGCCGCCGCCGCAGACGCGCGTGAATCCGAACGACCCGAAGGTCGTCGCTCGGACCAAGAAGGCGACGCAGGTGGCCGCCGCGCTCAAGCAGGCGCAGCTGATCCAGTCGGGCGACAAGAAGACTAAGGTGCTCGACACGCCGGCCACGCTCGAGCAGTTGCAGCAGTCCGTGAAGGCGCTCGCGAGCGGAGGGAAGAGCAAGTGATCCTCACCCTGCGCAAGAACTTCCGGTACATCGTGACGCTCCTGGTCCTGGCGGCCGTCGGGCTGCTCACGACGGCCTACATCCTCGGCCAGCAGGGCATCCGGCTGCCGTACCTCACCGACGCGCCGGTGCGGATCACGGCGACGCTCGACACCGCGCAGGCGGTCACGCCGGGCCAGGGTCAGACGGTGCAGGTCGCCGGAGTGCAGGTGGGCAAGATCGTCGAGGTCAAGCTCGTTGACGGCCAGGCGCAGCTCGGCCTCGACATCGAGCCCGAGTGGATCGACAAGGGTCTCATCAAGACGGACGCCACCGCGCTCCTGCGCCCGCGCACGCCGCTGAAGGACATGTACCTGCAGGTCTTCCCCGGCGAGCGCGACGGCGGCACGCCGATCAAGAAGGACTTCAACCTCCCGCTGCGCAACACGCTCACCGACGTCAACCAGGACGAGATCCTCGCAGCGCTCGACGGCCGCACCCTCGACTACCTGAAGCTGCTGCTGAACGGGACCTCCACGGGCCTCAACGATCGTGGTGGGGACCTGGCCGAGGTGTTCCGACGCTTCGAGCCGACGTTCAGGGACCTCGGCCGCGTCAACCGCGCCGTGGCCGGAGAGCGCGCCGCGCTGCGCCGCCTGATCGCCTCCACCGGCCGCCTGAACGGGGAGCTCGCCGAGCGTCCCGATCAGATCTCGCGCCTGGTCGCGACCGCGAACACCACTTTCGGCGCCTTCGCTTCCGAGGATCAGAACCTGCGGCGGACCGTCTCCGAGCTGCCCGCGACGCTGAAGCAGGCGACGAAGACGCTGCAGGACGTGCGGCCGTTCGCGAACGAGCTCGGACCGGCCACGCGGGCGCTCACGCCGGCCCTCCAGGCCCTCGACCGCAGCAACCGGCGCGTGCGGCCCGCCGCCCGGGAGCTCACGCCGATCATCCGCACGCAGGTGCGCCCGTTC
>JACDAP010000573.1 GCA_013695395.1 Solirubrobacterales bacterium | reverse complement strand
GGCCAGCGCGATCCCGGCCACGATCAGCAGGCCGAACCCGCGCACCATCGGGACCGGGGAGAGCAGCAGGACGAGGAACCCGGCCGCGGTGGCGGTCGCGGCGGTCAGCACGGTCGGCGCTCCCTCGCGGGCCACGGCCTCGACGGCCTGGCCGAGCGACCGCCCGGCGCCCTGCTCCTCCTGGATGCGGGACTGCAGCTGGATGGCGTAGTCGACCGCGAGGCCGATGAGCACCGGGAGCACCGCGATCGCCGCGATGGTCAGCGAGGTGCCGACGAGCGCCAGGAGCCCGAAGGTGATGCCGGTGGCGATCACCGCGACGCCCAGCGGCGCGAGCCGCACGCGCGCGCGGAAGACGAGGGGGAGCACGAGCGCCATCACGAGCAGCGCGCCGATCAGCAGCACCCCGATCCCGCGGGAGATCGAGTCGGTGAGGTCGGCGACCACCGCGGGCGCACCGGTCACCACGTAGTCACCACCCCCGTTCGGCAGCTCCCAGTCGGGCATCGCCACCGCGGCGCGGATCAGCTCGACCGCCCGCTTGCGCTCGGCCGTGGTCAGGTCGGACCGCAGCCGCACCTGGATGAGGGAGGCGTCCGGGGCCGGGAAGATGTAGGCGAGCCGCGCCTTCGGGGTGCCCGCCACGGCCCCCCCGCCTTCCAGCACGAGCTTGGCCACGAACTCCGGGTCGTTGAGCCGCGGCACGCCGGTGAGGCCGTACCGCACCCCGAGCGTGATCAGCTGGGAGGTGAACTGGCCTTCCACCGCCTGCTGGGCGGCGGCACCGGCCTCCTCCTGCTCCTTGGCGGACGCACCGCGCTTCTTCGCCTCCGCCCGGGCCTGCAGCGAGGCGGCGGCGCCCTGCTGGGCGGCCTGCTGCTGGAGCGCCCCGTACTGGTCCTGGATCTGGGTGACCGAGGTGTTGATGAAGGTGCCGGGCCCGTAGACGACCTGCGCCGGCTTCAGCTGCTCGATCTGCCCACACGGCCCCGACGGGCCCCCGATCAGCTCGGCCTCCGGCGGCCGGCGTCCGCTCAGGCAGCCCTCGAGGCCGATCAGGCGCTGGATGTCGGAGGTCAGCGCGGTCTGCGTGACGGGCTGGCGCACGAGGACGTAGACCGCGTCGCCGCCGAATCGCTCCGCGTACTCCTCCGAGGCCTTGAACTCGGCGGTCCCCCGTCCGACCAGCGTGTCCGAGGAGGTCTCCGGTTCGAGGCGAACGAGCGCGAGCGCGATCCCCGCTGCCGCGAGCAGCATGGAGACCGTGATCACGAGGACCGGCCGCCGGGTGGCGAAGGCCATCAGTGAGGCGAGCGGACGGGACACGCGCGTCATTGTTCCGCACCGCGCGGCACTCGCGCGCCGGACGGCCGAGCGACTACTCGCCGCTCCGGCTCGACCCGTCGCTTGCGGGGTTCACCTGCGGGTACTGCGTGATCTTCCCGCCGAACTCGTACTTGCCCTGCTGGACGCAGGGCGGCGTTCCCTGCGCCTGCGACTGGGTCGGGCCGGTCGTGCCGACCGAGCCGCCGATCCGCTGTACGAGCCCCGCGACGGTGTCGGCCACGTCCTGCCCGAGGATGGGCGTGATCTGGTCCTTCGGGACGAGGTCGGGGATGTTCTCGCGCCCGCAGTTCTCGGCGCTGAAGACAGGCAGGAGGATGCCGTTGCCGACCTTGCCGGTCGCCCGTGGTACCGCGTACGGGTTCGAGCGGTTGGAGCCGAGGCGCTCGTCGTAGACCGCGAGGCTCTCGAGGTTCAGCGGGTTGGTCGTGCGCAGGTAGTGCACACCGTCCTGCGTGGTCGCCTGCGTCGACGCGACGGTGTTCGCGAAGAAGGAGTTCAGCTCGTCGGTGTAGAGCCCGAGGAAGCTCAGGATCGGGTTCAGCTGAGCGAGCGTCGGGTCGCTCGCCGCCAGCACGGGCCGCAGCTCGTCGAGGAAGCGCTGGGTGGCCGGCAGGCCACGCTTGGACGCCGTGATGACCGGATCGAGGTCACGGAAGAGCGCCTTGAGGTCAGGCGCGAGGCCGGAGAGGTTCGTGAGCGTCGGGGAGAGCTCGCGGGCGGCCGGGCGCAGCTGGGTGATGAGAGGGTCGGTCCTCTCGGCGAAGTCGGTGAGGCGCCGGACCGTCGTGGTCGCCTCCTTCTCGAACGCGGGAAGCGCCCGGAAGGTCTCCTGCAGCTCCTCGTTGCGGCGGGCCGTGACCTCGAAGACGCGGTTCGAGTTGGTGATCAGCCCGGCGAGCTGGCCGCGCTGCTCGGAGAGCGCGCCGAAGACCTCGCCCGTGTTCGCCGAGAGGCTCCGCACGGCGCTCTTCTGCGCGTTGAGGATCTGCAGCAGCTCGTCGGTGTCCTGCGCGAAGGACGACAGGTTGCCGATCGCGTCGGAGATGTCCCGGCCCCGCCCGTCGACCGCGACGGCGGTGCTCTGCATCCAGTTCTGGAAGTTCCGCCGGGTCTTCGGGTCGAAGGCCCGGAAGATCTCGTCGAGCTCGACCGTCGGGGAGACCTGTGCCGGCGGGAGCTCGCCGTCCTCGGGGATGGGCCTCGCGTCCCTGCTGCCCGGCGTCAGCTCGACGTAGGTCTCGCCGAGGAGCGTCTTCTGTCGCAGCGTCGCCTTCGCGTCTGAGGGCAGCGGCGCGTACCGCGCGTCGAGCTCGAAGGTCGCCTTGGAGAGCCCGGTCTCGGGGTCGGTCTGCACGTCCTTGACCTTGCCGACCGAGACGCCGGAGATCCGGACGTCGGCCTCCTTGGCCAGCTGGGTCGCCTCGTTGAAGGAGGTGTTCACGCGGTAGCCCTTGGGCTGCAGCGGCACCGGACCGCCGAAGGCGACCCAGAGGAACAGGAGCAGGCCGAAGCAGGAGAGCGCGAAGGCCACCATGGTGATCAGCCGGCCGGCGGTGGGAGCCTGCTTGACCACTAGCCCTCCCCCCCGTCGATGCCGGTGGGCCCGCTGGAGCCGGAGGGCCCGGTGGCCCCGTCCTGCTCGCCGGCGGCCGCGGTGTCGGCCTTCGGCCGCGCGGCGGACCGGGCGGCGGCCGGGGCGCCGGTGGAGCCGCTCGCGCCGGAGGCCCCGCTCGTCCCGGTCTTGGGCGCGAACTGCGGGCAGACGTCGGCGATCTGTGGGGCGCCGAGCAGGCTCACGAGCGTGCCGAGCTGCGGGTTGACCTTCTTGATGCTCTCGAGCGTCTGCAGGCTCGAGCAGCCGACCTGCACGACGCCCTTGCGGATCGGACCGTGCGCGTCGGCCTGGCCGAAGAGCGCGTTGGCCAGGTGCCCGCCCCAGGCGAAGTAGAAGAGGTAGGGGTCCTGGCCGTCGCCGGGCTTGTCGTAGGCGAGCTCGTTGAGCAGGTAGTTCACGACGCCGAACGTCTTCGTCAGGTCCGGGGTGATCTGCGCGAGGTCACGGGCCGCCGGGCGCAGCAGCTTGATCGTCGGCAGCGCGTCGCGGGAGAACGGGCGCAGCTGGTCGCGGATCACCGGCGTGGTCGTCCGCAGGAACGGGCGGGTCTGCCTGAGCGACGGGCCGAGCGCCCGGGCGGCGGGGCGCAGCCGCTCGAGACCGGGCCCGAGCTGGCCCGCGAGGTCATCGACCTTTGCGAGGCCCGTGTTCGTCGCCTGCAGCGTGGGCGGCAACTCGCGCAGCGTCTCGCGCAGCCGCGCATCCTGGTTGGCGAAGGAGCGGAAGACCGATTCGGAGGCGTCGACCAGCGCGGCGAGGTCCTTGTCCTTGCCGGCCAGCGTCTCGGAGATCTTGCGGAAGTTCGTGATCGTGCGCCGGATGTTCCCGCGGCGCTCGTCGAGCTTGCCGGTGATCCGGCGCAGGGCCGAGGCGGTCGGCTCGAAGCGCCGGAAGGTGTTGGAGAGCGCGCGTTCGTTGCCGTCGAGCGCCTGGCCGCCCGCCCCGAGCAGCAGCTGGAGGTAGTTGCGCGTGTCGCCGTCGAGCCCGGCGAGGATCTCGTCCAGGTTGACGTTCGCGAGCGACTGCTCGACCGGGATCGGCGAGCCCGTCGGCAGCACGCCGCTCTGCTTGGACCCGGGTGAGAGCTCGATGATCATGTCGTTGAGCCCCGTCTTGGGGCGGACCACGGCGGTCGCGTCCTTGAAGATCGGGGTGTACTTCTCGCGCAGGTGCATCGTGACCACGGCGCGGCCGTCGACGAGTTCGACCTTCGAGATCTCCCCGACCTGGACGCCGGCGACGTTGACCGTCTGGCCCTGGCCCGGGGTGATCGACTGGGCGGTCGGCAGCGTGGCCTTGTAGTCGACGAAGTCCGAGCCGAGGAACGGGACCTGGCTCGGCAGCGTCAGCCGCTGGTTCTTGAGGATGTACCCGCCGATCAGGCCGGCGATGAGCGCCAGGCCGAGGATGGCCGCGACGTTCCCGGAGTACTTGCGGATCGCCCTCATCCCTGCTCCTCCTCGGGGGTGAGCGGCTTGGTG
>JACDAP010000572.1 GCA_013695395.1 Solirubrobacterales bacterium | reverse complement strand
TCAGTTTGTTCTTCGAATGGAGGACGCCAACGGGTTGGGATTGGCTATACTTGTTTCTCGTCGGGGTGTTCTCGCAGCTCGGCCAGGTCTTCCTAACGAACGCTCTGCAAAAGGAACGTGTCGCAGGAGTGGCGATAATTAACTATACCGGTCTCGTTTACGCCGACGCTATCGGATGGTATGTCTTTGGCGAGATGCAAACTGTCACGTCGATGTTTGGAATGCTCCTTGTTGTCTTCGGCGTTCTACTGAGTGTCATCTATAGTAATCGCAAGCAGGCCCTAGAGAGCATCGAATCAACAGCCGCATGAGCACAAATACCAGAGCGTTCGTTTTATCGGTTTCGGATACGCGCCGAATAGAGGATGACGAATCGGGCAACAAGCTTGTCGAGTTGTTGACGACCGAGGGCGCTGACGTTGTCGGTCGCCGCACCGTTACCGATGACCTTTTTCAGGTCCGCGACCTTTTGTTATCGCTCACCGGTCGGGAGGATATCGATCTGATTTTAACAACGGGTGGAACGGGCTTTGGTCCTCGCGACAATACGCCCGAGGCAACGCTTGCGGTGATCGAGCGCGAGGCTCCGGGGATCGCGGAGGCGATGCGTCGCGAGACTGCATCGAAGACGTCGATGGCGATGTTGTCGCGTGGCGTGGCGGGTATCCGCGGCGAGACGTTAATAATAAATCTCCCAGGTTCGCCCAAGGCCGTGGCAGAATGTTTCGAAGTGATCAGACCGGTCTTGAGGCACGCGGTGGATTTAGTTAGGGGACAGGGCGCACACGTGCCGAAGTGATTCTATCTTGATGAAAGTAGTCGCAATTATCATTATCGTAATATTCCTTGGCTTCGTGACCGGCACGATCGCCCAAACACCGGGACCGCCGGTAACCGAAGAAAGCATAAGAGCTGACATGCAGTTGCATGTTTGCAAGAACGACGACCGACTAGAAGCAGTCAAGAACCTATTTAAGAAATTGGGTGCTGCCGATACCGAGATCACTGTTGAAAAGTTTGACAGCGTCCAGAATGTGGTCGTATCCAAGAAAGGGAAAACCGGCGACACCATCATCGTCGGAGCTCACTATGACAAGGTTGCAGATGGGTGCGGCGCAATCGATAACTGGACGGGAGTCGTAATTCTGGCGAATCTTTTTGCGAGCTTTCGGAACATGCCGACCGACAAAACACTTGTCTTTGTCGCATTCGGGAAAGAGGAAAAAGGCCTGGTCGGTTCGAACGCGATGGCGAAATCCATCTCGAAGGAGAAGCGGAGCCAATATTGCGCAATGATCAACTTCGACAGTTTTGGGCTGCACTATCCGCAGGTGCTATCGAACTCTTCAAATTCGAAAATGACAAAGTTCGCCAAAGACATCGCCGCCGAAGTGAAGATGCCGCTTGTCGTCGCCTCGCTGGCGGGTGTTGCGGACTCCGATTCAAGTTCATTCCTCAATAAGGATATTCCGGCGATAACATTCCACGGCCTTTCGGCGAAGTGGGCGGAATACCTCCACACTTCAAAAGACAAACTAGAGAATGTTAGCCATCAGAGCGTCCTGGTCGGCTACAATTTTGGAAAATTGTATCTGCACAGAGTCGACGGAGAACCTTGCGGAGCTTTTAGAAAATAATTATTTCCGCAGCGCTCCCTGCATAAATCCGGCAACATCGTCCTTCAACTTCTTCAGCGAATTCTTCTCGATATACATCATATGTCCCGCCTCGTAATAGGCGAATGAAAAATTCTGCCTGAGTTGCGCGTCGAGGTTCATCGCAGAAACTGTATACTCGGCCGGGAAATACGGTGTTGCCATATCGTAATAGCCGCTCGCGACAAACACTTTCATATACGGATTCTTGCGCATCGCCGACGACAGGGCCTGTGATGTGTCGGCGTAGGCGTTATTCGTATTCCAGTTCCACGGGCCAGTTATTCCTCCGCCGAGAATGTAATATTCAACGTCGGACTTGTAGTTCAGTTGACGGCGGACATAGTCGTTGAAGACGGCGGTAAAAGGTGTTCGGATCGCCGTCATGCTCGGGTGTCAGAACCGCCCGCGGTAGCGGGCGGCTGCAAGTAGAGTGTTCAGATAACAAACCGTTGTTATTAGTTAAACCG
>JACDAP010000455.1 GCA_013695395.1 Solirubrobacterales bacterium | reverse complement strand
ATCGCTTCAGATGCGGCGTTTATCGCGTTGTCTATACTATTCAAGATGATGTCTTGCTAGTCTTGGTGATCGAAGTAGGACACCGGAAGGATGCCGACCGCGATTAGGTTTATAACATACATTTGATGGGTGAGTTTAAACAAAAGGTCGAAAAGTTCCATAGGACTTTTCGGAATTCAATTTTTCAGAGTTGACTGATGCCGTTTTATGCCATTGATCAACTTCCCACATTTAGACCAGTTGCAAGTCAAAATTTTACATCCGAGTCTTAATTGCCATTGTCGACGATTTGGAATGCCTAATTTTTTATTTTTCTTTTGTTGAGTTTTGATTTTTTTGGCTGCGTTCTTTTAATTACCTTCTTTCTTCAAATGCTTTTCACATGCTTCTATTGGGGGTGTATCTTTATTCAGACGGCCTACAATTTGTATCCTTTATAAGTCTCTTTATTAATGCTTAGAGTCTTTTTCAAGAAGGCATATTAAGGAAAACTCTTTAAATACTCTTTAGAACTTAGAGTCAGAATGTATTCTCCAAAGTATCCCATCCGCAGATGCTCCTAAGCTGGCTATCAATTAGAAGCTGCTTGACTAGTTGTTTTGTATGAGACAATTTGAAAACAATTCTGCAATGTGGGCCCTCGCCATTGCAATCCTACCCTGAGGGCATCTTCCTTCTCTGAATTTACTACTAGGCACAAAATTTACTCAGGAATCCGTTTTGGAACTTACATTTATTTCTTATAGATTGTTTGGGTTGGGATTTGGTTTGTAATTGGCTACTTAGCCTTGTACGGTCTAGTCAGTCTGATTGTTAAGATAATCAAAATGGTTTTCCATGAAGGGAAGTATTTTAGGTAAAGGACGATTATTTTAGCCATTTTGAATCAAAAAGGTGGATCAGCCAAGACAACGTCAACTGTAAATCTTGGGAGTGCACTTGCTGAGAAAAAGTAAAGTATATGATACTACGATTAGAGAAAGCATAAAATTGGCAGAAGCTCCTTCTTTTGGAAAACCTATTACACTTTATGACTCAAAAAGTTCAGGAGCCGAAGGCTATGGTAGTTTAGCCACTGAAATTATAAAACGTAGAAAAGGGAAGTAAATATGTCAAAATCAAGATCAACGATTGCAGATGGATACTTAGATAGCTTAATTCCTCCAAAAGAAGAAGTGCATGGGCAATCCATAACGAATTTTGATGAAGAGAACAGATTACTGCATAAGAAAAAGAAATCTGTTAAGCAACGTATTACGGTTCAGATTTCTGAAGATGTCATTGAGCGCATTAAAAACGCTGTTTATTGGACCCCTGGCCTCACACTTGCCGCATTAGCAGAGGAAGCATTCTCTAAGATTGTAGATAGCTTGGAAGAAGGAAGAAAAACACCTTTCCCAAAGAGAAAAGAGGAGTTAAAAACTGGAAGACCATTGAGCTGAGTTTTGTAGGAAAAAGCCTAAAGGAATAGATGTTTGAATTCATTGTAATTATAATTTGTTTATTAATTAATGCTGTTTTAGCTGGATCAGAAACGGCTTTTATAGCAGTGAGTAAGCCAACCCTTAGAGTATTAGTGAGACAAGGCCATGAAAAAGCTAAGCTTCTGCTTCAACTCAGAGAGAACCCTGAAAGAACGCTTTCAATAATTCAAATAGGTATTACGTTTGTCGGGGCTTTTGCCGCAGCAATTGGAGGGGCTGGAGCGGAGGAAAACATTTCACCTTTGTTAAGCCAACATTTTGGAATCGGTGATACATTAGCTGAGGTATTAGCAATATTTCTTATAGTCATCCCTTTAACATATGCAAGTGTTGTTTTAGGTGAATTAGTTCCTAAAACACTGGCTTTGCGAAGATCTATGTCTATAGCATTTTTAACGGTCCCTTGGTTGAACTTAACAAGCCGTTTTATCGATCCAATCGTGAGTACCAATGCAAGAAACAACATTCATTCTAACAGCTCTACGCCTCCTTCAAGAAAAAAAAGCCCATATGGCTATTGTTTATAATGTATCAAGGACAACTGGGATTGTCACTATGGAATCAATTTTCGAGGAAATTATTGGTGATATTTATGATGAAGATGATGATGGAGCCATACAAAAGATGTTAAGCAGAAAAAGGTATAAGTGAATGGAATATTTACTTATATGTATTGCTTCACTGATCATTTCAATTATTACACTATTTTCTGGTTTTGGCCTTGGAACCGTGTTAATGCCTGTATTTGCAGTATTTTTCCCATTACCCTTAGCAATAGCATCTACGGCTGTAGTACATTTAGCTAATAACATTTTCAAGGTTTTACTTGTTGGTAAATTAGCTAACTGGAATGTAGTGTTAAAATTCGGAATTCCTGCCGCACTAGCTTCAGCCTTGGGGGCTTATTTCCTAGGAATCATCTCCGTATGGAATCCAATAACCACTTATCAAATACAGAGCCATCAATTTAATATTACTGTTGTAGGGTTATCCATAGGATTAATAATCATTTTATCTTCGTTATTTGAGTTAGTGCCTAAGCTATCCAAATTGTCCTTTTCTCCAAGATTTATCCCCTTAGGAGGGACTCTTTCTGGGTTTTTTGGAGGTGTTTCTGGAAATCAAGGTGTTTTACGTTCCGCTTTCTTAATCAAGGCGGGATTGAGTAAGGAAGAATTTATTGGAACTAGTGTTATTTCTAGTGTAATTGTGGATGTAGTTCGTCTAATTATGTATGGCTGGGCTTTTTTCTCTAAAAATTTGATTGAAGAAATTCCTGATGAAATACTAGGTATTTTAATCGCTGCTAGCTTCACTGCATTCTTGGGTTCCTACATAGGCTCCCTCTTGATCCATAAAGTCACATTTAACACCATTCAACTAATTGTTGGCATCATGTTGTTAATGTTGGGAACAGCCATCTCAGTTGGATTGGCTTGAAAAGAAGGAATTTAAGGAAAGAAACATTCACGGGACACATACATTTCTAATTCAATTGGTTCTTATACTTTTTTCGGCAAGAATGGTTGGAGAAATCGCTGCCTATTTTAAGGCTCCTTCAGGCACATGATACCCTGTGGAGCCTTTTTTAGCAATGAAACAATTAAATTTATTCATTGTCACTTCTGCAATTGCCTCTGTATGGCCTCTAAGGATAAGGAAATTAACGACAACACTTTATATGATACTACGGATATAGCCGTCATTTAAGGCTACACAGTGCCTACTGTGCGAAAATTATTGAGGCTAAATTCATTCAAGTTGGCGAAGAAGCTGGGTAGGAAATGGCTGGTGCCGGGATCATCCATCAAAGTTTATTTAAGTGACAAAAACCATAAGCCGGGAAAAAAGAAGTGATCGATCATGAATTTTCATTAGCTACAAGGAGGCAAGAATGCAAATCAATTCAGTGCAGAATCAGTGTAAAATCGCTTTTTTCTTAGATATAGATGGGGTGCTCAACCCAGAAGATGACGAGAATGCCATGAATGCAATTCATAGACAATGGCGATGGCAAGTGGGTGGACACGCATACGATTGTAAAAATGGGTGCGTCACATGTAAAAAAGTAAAAGCTTCCTTGTTCCCTACAAGCGCGACCTCAGCTTTTGAGGCTTTAGTAGAGCGCGTTTCTAAGGTTGCCGATGTGCATATCATCATTTCTTCCACCTGGCGTGAGGGGTATTCTATTGATGAGTTACGTGATACCTTTGGGGCTTATCGTTTTGCTAATCAGATTATTGGGAAAACTAGCGAAGAGGATGGACAATTAGATCAATGGCGGGAGCGTTGCATCAAGCAACATTATCATATCAAAGAGATGCCTAATGACTTGCAAGAAAGGTTTCTTCGCGGGGAACTTAATTATACCGATCTCATGTCTGGTGGTTATGTAAAGTGTCGGGCGAGTGAGATCAATGAGTGGCTTGGCTATCATCCCGGGTATAGCGGTTACCTAGTGTTCGACGATTGTGATGAGCACCTTTCTGATAACTTTGGGGAAAAATTCATTTGTACCAAACATGATTTTGCTCTTTTGACCGAAAAAGATTGCGATAAGGCTTTTGCTGTCGTTCACCAAATCTTGAAAGAGGCAAGTAAGTGACAAATGATTCTTCGATAGCGGTAAACTGGCAATTATGGCAATCATAAGCCTCCCCGCTGTTCGTAATCCGTTTTGCCGTAAAACCCGATCCTTCATGTTTAGAATGTAAGGCAATTATTCTGGAGTTTCCTGTTCTAATA
>JACDAP010000429.1 GCA_013695395.1 Solirubrobacterales bacterium | reverse complement strand
GACGAGATCCGCGAGGGCATCAGGCGGATCGGCGAGGTCGTCAAGGAGCAGGTCGACCTCTACGGCACGCTGACCGGCGAGCTCCCCGCGGCTCCCGCGGGGCCACGAGCCGACGGCGACGAGGGCGACGACGAGGGCGCCCGCGTCTTCGAGCTGCCGCGCCGGGCCGACGCCGAGCGCCGCGCCCGGCGCTCGTGAGCGGGGTCGCCGTGCTCAAGGGCGGCCGCTCGCTGGAGCGGCAGGTCTCGATGCAGAGCGGCGCACGGGTGGAGGCGGCGCTCAAGCGGCTGGGGCATGCGGTGGTCGGCATCGACGTCGACCACGACCTCGTCCGCCGGCTGCGCGACGCCGCGCCCGATGTCGCGTTCGTCGCTCTGCACGGCCGCGACGGTGAGGACGGCACCGTGCAGGAGCTGCTCGAGGTCCTCGGCATCCCCTACACCGGTTCGGGGGTCCACGCGTGCGTGCTCTCCTCCGACAAGGTGATCGCCAAGCACGAGATGCGCGCCGTCGGGATCCCGACCCCGGACTCGCTGAGCTTCAACGAGACCGCGTTCAAGGAGCTCGGCGCCGCCGAGGCGCTCGACGCGGTCGAGGAGCGGCTCGGGTTCCCCCTCGTGGTCAAGCCCGCCGACCAGGGCTCCGCCCTCGGGATCAGGTTCGCGGCGAGCGCCGCGGACGTGCCCGCCGCGCTCGTGGCCGCGTTCTCCTACTCGCGAAAGGTGCTCATCGAGCGCTACGTCGACGGCGCGGACCTCGCGGTCTCGATCCTCGACAGCAAAGCGCTCCCGGTCGTCGAAGCGATCCCCGCGGACGGGCTGCGCTACGACTTCGCGGCCCGCTACACGATCGGCGGAACGCATTTCGCCTGCCCGGCCGAGCTGCCCGACGCGCTCACCGCCCGTGCGCAGGAGCTGGCCGTCCGGACCTACGAGACGCTCGGCTGCCGCGGCTTCGCCCGGGTCGACCTGATGCGCGACATCGCGACCGACGAGCTCTGGGTGCTCGAGGCCAACGCGATCCCGGGCCTCACGGACACGAGCCTCATGCCGCAGGCCGCCGACGCAGCCGGAATCGGCTTCGACGAGCTGGTCGGCCGGGTGCTCGAGCTGGCGCTCGCCCGAGCCGCAGAGCGCTGACGGCGGCCGGGGCCGCCCGGTCAGTCCTTGTCCTCGTCCTCCTCGTCGAGCTCCTCACCGGATTCACCGGCGAAGTCCTCAGGCGTGACCTGGTCGAGGAACTCCTTGAACCGGTCAACGACTTCCTCGGTGTCCTCGACATCGTGCTCGAACTCGATCGCCGACTCGGCAATGACCTCCTCGGCCGCGAAGATCGGAGCACCGGAGCGTACGGCCAGAGCGAGCGCGTCGGAGGGACGCGAGTCGACCTCGATGTCGCGCCCGGCGATCTGGAGGGTGATGGCCGCGAAGAAGGTGTTGTCGCGCAACTCGGTGACCGCGACCTGCGTGCACTTCACCTCGAGCTCGCCGAGCACGTCGACGATCAGGTCGTGCGTCATCGGGCGCGGCGTGCTGGCGCCCTGCAGCTTCATCAGGATGGCGGCGGCCTCGGGGTGCCCGATCCAGATCGGCAGGAACTTGTTCGAGTCGACCGTCTTCAGGAGCACGATCGGCTGCTTGCCGACCATGTCGAAGCTCACGCCGTAGATGACCATCTCCTGCATCGAGGGAAGTGTAGGCCCTCCCCCTGCCGTCCACGGCGGCCCCGTCGGCCGTGCGAAGCAGCGGTCAGCGTGCAGGCTCGGTGCTCCGCTGACCAGCTGGCGCGAGGCTCCCGGCGTCCGTCGCAGGTGGGCGATCCAGGATTCGAACCTGGGACCTCTTCCTTATCAGGAGCATCCGACCGGATCCGCGAACGAGCCGTTGAATGCTGGATATTCCGACCGGAGCGGGCGTTTCCGCCGAGCGCGGACGCCCGGCGGATGGAGTCGGATAGCGACGGATCCCGCCACGCGCGGGCACTCGGTACCCGGCCCCGGCGCGCCATCCGGCGTCCTCCGCCGTGATGAACGATGGAGCAGATATGAAAGCGGCCGACATCTAGCACTTCTCGGCCACGCTCCGCGACGGCGTCGACGAAGGAATCCAGCGTACTTCGCCAAACACGTGTAAACTGGTCTTGTGGATCCCGCCAAGCGGCTGAGGTCGTTCGTCGTTGGTGTGCTGGTGCTCAACCTAGCCGCAGCAGCGGTGGCGATTGCGGTCAACTGGCCCTCGCAGTTCGGGCAGGTCCGCACCGACGCGAGTGAGAATTTGCTGGCCGGGACGGCGATCTCGGCGCCCGTTCTTCCAGTGGCCCTGCTGTTAGTGACCTTGTTGCTGGCTTCTCGCCCGGGCGCGTGGGGCTGGGTAGCGATCGGCGCCGCCTATCTCACCGCGGTCTTGTTCTTCATCGGCGCTGCGGGAGAGTTCGTCGCCGAGGGCACAGCGGACACCCCGCAGTCGGTCCTGGTAACCGCCGGGGTAGCGT
>JACDAP010000424.1 GCA_013695395.1 Solirubrobacterales bacterium | reverse complement strand
CATTAGATCACAGATTAAAAATTAAAAAAAAAAAAAAATAAATACTGGCCCTCCAACCGCAGGCAAAAGCCGACGACCTCCCCGACGACCAGTTTGCTCCCGGGCGGACCGTGGCGGCACGGCGTGGCGGTGATCTCGATGGTGGGCCGTCCGGGCGCCTCGAGCGTCGTGGTGCTCCAGGGCTCGAGCCCGCGTGCGCCACCGCCGAGCCGCTTGGCCCCCGGCGCGGTGGTGATCACCTGGCCCATGCGCGGCAGCAGCTCGCGGCCCGTCGGGTCCAGGTTGTCGCCGTGGTGGTCGTGGGAGATCAGCACCGCGTCGATCTCGCCGAGCTCCTCGAAGCGGACCGCGGGACCCTGCTGCTTCTTCGAGGCGGTACCCCAGCCGAAGAAGTAGCGCTTGCCCGCCGGGTCGAAGGTGGGGTCGGTGAGCAGGCGCCAGCCCCCGATCTCCAGGAGGGCGGTCGGGCCTCCGACGTAGGTGATGCGGACCTCGGACACAGCACTGGCTCCTCGCTTCAGTGGACGTTGACGGTCCCGACCCTACGTGGCCGCCCGCACCGGCCGCGTCCGTCGCCGAACGGGACGTCGTGGGAGATAGCCTCGCCGGTGATGTCGCTCGTCGGTCCGCCCCCGCCCGCCACGACCAACCCGCTCGTTCGCGTCGCGACCGACCTGCGGATCGAGCGTGAGCTCCCCGTCCCGTTCCCGCCCGGGCACACGCGGCTCTCGCCGACCCGCTCGTTCCGCTTCATCCGCGAACCGCTGCCGGTGCTCCTCGAGGCCTACGGCCGCTTCGGCCCCGTCTTCACGCTCCGCGTCTTCCACCAGAACGTCGTCTTCGTCCTCGGCCCGGAGGCGAACCACCACCTGCTGGTGAGCGGCGCGCAGAACTTCTCCTGGCGCGAGGGCCACATGGGTGACCTGATGCCGCTGCTCGGCGACGGGCTGCTCACCGTCGACGGCCCGTTCCACCGGAGCTCCCGGAAGATCATGCTGCCCGCCTTCCACCAGGATCGCATCCGGGCCTCCCACGCGACGATGCACGAGGAGACGGCGCGGGGCCTCACCGAGCTCGGGCCCGGGACGCACGACCTGTACGCGTGGACGCGGGAGGTCGCACTGCGGATCGCGATGCGGGCGCTCTTCGGACTCGATCCTGATCGGCCGGGCGAGCAGATCGACGCAGGCGCGGAGTTCGAGCGGGCGCTCTCCTTCTATTCGCGCGACTACCCGGTCCAGATGCTCCGCGGGCCGCGAACCCCGTTCTCCCGGATGCAGGCTGCCCGGAGACGGCTCGACGCGGTCATCTTCGGGGAGATCGAGCGGCGCGCCGGACTCCCCGACCCCGGCGAGGATCTCCTCGGCCTGCTGCTCGCCGCCCGCGACGAGGACGGCGGTGCGCTCAGCCGCGAGCACGTCCGCGACGAGGTCATCACGCTCCTGTTCGCGGGCCACGACACGACGACCTCGACCATCGCATTCCTCCTGCACGAGCTCGCGAAGGCGCCTGAGCTGCAGGAGCTCGCCGCCGGCTCGCCCGAGGAGCTCGACCTCGCCGTCGACGAGACGCTCCGCCTCTACCCGCCGGCCTGGGTGGGTCCGCGCCGCTCGATCGCGCCGTTCGAGGTCTGCGGCGTGCCCGTCCCCGGCGGTGTCCCGGTCAACTACGTGTCGTGGGCGAGCCACCGGCTGCCGGACGTCTGGGAGGAGCCCGAGCGCTTCGACCCCCAGCGCTTCGCCCCCGGGCGTCGGGAGCAGATCCCGCGCGGGGCGTACGTCCCGTTCGGGGACGGCTCGCGCAAGTGCATCGGGATGCGCTTCGGCCAGGCGGAGATCGCGGTCATCGCCCGGGCGCTGCTCGAGCGCTACCGGTTCGCTCCGGTCCCCGGACACGCCATACGGATCCGCCAGATGCCGACGCTGACGCCGCGCGACGGGATGCCGCTGCGCCTGACCACGCGGGGCTGACGGCGAGTTGCTCCGGAGCGCCGGCATCCGCGAGAGGCCCGTCGCCGTGCGCAGCGGGGCCCCGTACGGGGCGGGTCGCTGAGTGTCGGAGCGCCCCGCGATCGACGTCGTCGTCCCTGTCGCCCCGCGCGACGCCGCCACGCTCGCCGCGCTCCTGCGCCGGCTGCGCGGGTCGCTCGCGCTCGCGCCCGGGGACACCCTGACCGTCGTCGACAACCGTGGGGTCGGCCTGCGGGACGCGGATGTCCTCGTCGCACCCGAGGTGCGGACCTCCTACTACGCGCGCAACCGGGGGGCAGCCCGCGGGTGCGCGCCGTGGCTCGTGTTCCTCGACGGCGACGTGACGCCCGCCCCCGGACTGCTCGACGCGTACTTCTCCCCAGCCCCGGCGCCCGCGATCGGTGTGCTGGCCGGGGC
>JACDAP010000383.1 GCA_013695395.1 Solirubrobacterales bacterium | reverse complement strand
GGGCAATCGCGCGAGGATCGCCACGCAGGAAGGCCGCGCGCGTCACCTCGACCCAGCGTGGCCCCATCACGTCGGCGGCGATCGGCGTCGCGAGAACGTAGTCGGTCACCCACGAGCGAGTTACGGGGCGCTCCGCCCACAGCGCCCGCAGCAGCACGTCGGGACCGACCGGTGGGACCGGCCGAAGCCGAGTCCGCATCCGTCCAGCCAGGGCGCGCAGGCCCGTGGAGGGGACCGTCGGAACCGACGGCGCGGGGAGCGCGAGGTCCGGACGGCGGATCTCCACGAAGCGACGGGCGAAGCCGTCGTCGATCCGCGACTCGAGCGGCAGTGACACGAGGCCGCGCATGACCTCCACCGGAGCGAAGCCGGCGATGAGCGCCGCTTCGAGGCGCGGGATCTGGATCCGCCCCCAGTGGGCGACGCGCTGCTCCGCGTAGACGATGTCGAGGAGCCGCCACCCTTCGTGCTCCGAATGCGCGGCATCGTCCACCCAGCCGGCACTGCGACTGGTCGCGCGGGCGACGGCGTCGGGCCCGGCCCCCGGCAGGCGCAGTCGGGGCTGCAGGTGAGCGGCAACCTCCGACCGATCCCTCGGCTCGCGCCCGCGTGAGACGGAACGGTAGTAGAAGGCGCGGCCGACTTCCCCGGCTGTTCCGAGCAGAATCGGTCCTGCGCCCTCGGGCCACACCCGCCGCCCGGGCGCCATCAGGGCCCCGCCGTCGGTCCAGCGCGCCTGCGCGCCGAACTCCTCGATCATCTCGCTGTCGACACGAACGGACAGGCTCGTCGTCAACGGCACGCCTAGCGCGCCGGCGATGCGTCGAGCACCCTGCGCGTCGGGCCAGCCATCCTCGCCCCAGTGCATCGCCGAAAAGGGGCGGGCGGCCGCGTCGAGGGCTACCGCGAGCACACGACTGTCGGCGCCGCCCGTCAGCATCACCGTCGGTTGCGGGTCCCGAGCGACGCGGGCTTCCAGGCTCGCGACGAGCGCGTCGGCCGCATGGCGTTGCGCGTCGGCCTCCGAGACGAGCGCCCAGCGATCTCGCGCCGGCCAGACGCTTCGCGAGGTGGCTCGGTCCGGAGTGACATCGACGCAGGTCGCCGGTTCGACGGCCCGCGCGTGGCGGACGAACGACAGCCCGCCACCGACGAAGTCGTAAGCGAGGTGTTCAGGCAGAAGGGACCAGTCGATCTCCACGTCGTGCCCGGCTATCAGTGCCGCGGCCGTCGCGTGGGTCGCCCACGCTTGACACTCGCCTCGCGCGGCGGTGTAGAGCGCCACCGGCCCCGATGGCGCGGTCACCAGGCGCGCCCGATGCTCGGACCATGAGATCGTGCAGCCCATCCCGACCTGCCCGCGCAGGGCCGCATCTCCGGCGGCCAGCACGACGTCGTTGCTCGGCGATATCGCCCCCCATGGAGCGCCCCAGATCAGCGAAGCGCCATCGAGCGGGGGGCCGGGTCCAAGACGCCCGATGGTGAGCCGCAGCGCCGGGAGGTGGCGAATGGCCACTCCGTCCAGGCCGAGGAACCGGCCAAGCGCTGTGGCGCGTCGCGAGAGGTCGGGTTGAGCCTGCACGGTGCTGCCATGGAGGGCGAAGACGCACGACGCGGTGCTCATCAGGGCCGCGAGCCTACATTCCCAAGGTGCGTCTGATCGCGGTACGAACCGTCGATTCGTCACCGGTAGCGATCCGGCAGATCCGAGAACCTCGGAGCGGCTCGAACCAGGGCACGGAGCCCCCACTCCGTGGGACGCCACCCCCGGTGTCCGCGTGCGGCGGAGTTGCCCCTCAGCGCCCAGGCCGCAGCAGCCGCAGCCGGTTGCTTGCCCGGGCCAGTGCGCCGCTGCGCTCGCGCCCGTAGAGCACGACGTGGGAGCGCCCATGGAGTAGCCGGTACTCCCGCAGGTCACGGTCGGCCGCGTGCCGCAGCAGCCCGCGGACCGGCAGTTCATGGTGCAGGCTCGTCTCCCCGGGATCGGGGGCCAGCACGTTCACGAGCACACGCTCGGCGTGCCGCTCCATCGTCCGAAGGAAGGCGAACGGATCCTCGACGTGCTCGATGACGTCGAACGCGTAGGCGCAGGCGAAGTCCTCGCCGATGGTGTCCCGGTCGAGGTCGTAGACGGGCGCGTCGGGGAAGCCGCGCCGGGCCAGCCGCCAGCGCAGGTACTCCGTGCTCGGGTTCGCGAAGTCGGCGAAGTGCACGTCGTAGCCGGCCTCGAGCAGCAGCAGCCCGTCGGCGCCGATGCCGCAACCCCAGTCGAGCAGCCGCGCGCCCGGAGCGACATGGCGGCTGAGCATCGCGTGGTACGGCCGCTTGGTGGCCGACATCGCGAAGACGGTCAGGTCGTACAGGTAGACCTGCGAGGTCCGATAGAGCTCCGCCTCGCTCGGGGCCTCCTCGAGCTCCCGCTCGAGCGCGTGCTCGTGGCCGCGCAGGAGCTCCTCGTCGAACGCGTCGCCGAGGTAGGCCCGGAGCTCGCCGAGCTCTCGCTCGGCGTCGAAGCCGACGCCGCTCACCCGGCGTCCTGCGGCCCGTAGGTGTCGAGGACCTTCGCGGGGACCCCGCCGACGACGTGCCAGGCCGGGACGTCCTTGGTCACCACCGAGTTCGCGGCGACCACCGTACGCTCCCCGAGCGAGGCGACGATCGTGCACTTGGTGAGGATCGTGACGTCGTCGCCGATGCTCAGCGGCGTGAAGTCGTAGCCCTGGGCGAGCATCGGCCGCTCGGGATCGCGAAAGCGGTGGTTGCCGTCCACCAGCAGGCAGCTCTGTCCGAACATCACCCGCGAGCCGACCTCGAGCGAGGTGGTGCACTGCACGACGATGTCGTAGGTGGCCACGCACTGGGCGCCGAAGCGGACGCGGGAGTCCGGGCCACCGAGCTCGCAGCGGAACCCGCGCCGGAACTCGCAGCCCGGGCCGGTCTCGAACGTCCCGCCGTCGGGCGCATGCAACGAGAAGCCGGGGCCGACGTAGGTGTGCGGGCCGAAGCGGACGGTCGCGTAAGGGTTCTTCAGCGCGGCCCAGCGCTTGCGCAGGGCGCTGGCCAGCCGCGGGGACTCGCGGAAGGCGAGGCGGACGACCGCTCGGCGCCAGAGGGCGGGGCGTCGGCCGGAGGTGCTCACGCGGGAGAGATTGCCACACACCGCCGTGTGGCCACGCTCCGGGCGCCGGTGGCTGCGACGGGCCCCGCCGAGCTTCGGGCTCAACGCAGCGACAGCCCGCTCAGGTCGAAGGCCACCCTCCCGCCGCGCCGAACAGCGACAGTGGGGTGGGGGCGCTGATGGGCGCGGCCACATTGACCGTGGGCCCGGCGGTCAACGCCGTCGGCCCATCGGTGATCGCCAAGCGGAGCGCCCGATCGCCGGAGATGTTCAGGGTTCGCGAGCCGGTCGGCGTAGTGAGGCGCAACCTCCAGCCGGCGCTGCCGGCGCGGGCCTCCAGGTGCAGCCGCCCCTGCTGCTCGATCGCGAAGACGCTGGCCTCAGCGGTCGGTCGGCCGGACGCTGAGCGTCCCGGCGACCGCGACCGGCCGCGTGGTGACGATCTCCGACAGCGAGGCCTGGGTCCCGCGCAGCTCAAGGACCGCGGACCCGTCCGGATGGCACCAGAAGCCGCCCCCGCGGCGGATCTTGAATCTAGGCCCGCAGGTCGGCCGGCACCTCCGCGGGCCGGTAGCGCAGAGGATCGAGGCGAAACCGCTCGCGGTCGGTGATCGTCCCGAACGCGAACGCGGCCGCGACGGAGGCCATTACCGCCACCGCGCCGATCCGCCCTTGGGTGGTCGATTGGACCACTCGCCATGCGCACGCCGCCAGCAGCGCGAGCCCCCAGGCGGCGCCGAGGTACTGGTTGTCCAGGCCGCCCTGCTTGCCGCGGGCGTAGTAGGCCGCCAAGAGGGCGAGCGGCAGGAAGGTCGCCAGCGGTAGCGCCGCCGCGGGGAGCCTCTCGCGCGTCCCGGATCGCCACGCGATCGCCCGGCAGCTCCGACAGCCCGTTGATGCGGGCGTGCGCGCGGGGGAGCTCGACGACGAAGCGCCACAGCCACCCGTCGGTCAGCACCGAGCCGGCCGCCAGCACCACGCCGTTGAGCACGGCGAGCGCGGTCAGCACGCCCAGTGCGTAGCGGGTCCCCACGCGGCCGCGCCGGGACTCGATGGCCAGCCAGATCGCGAAGGCGACGGCCGCGACGAGCGTCGTCTGCTTGGTCCAGATCGCGGCCGTCAACGCCATCACCGCGACGGCGAGCCGCCACCGTCCCGCGCCGGTCGCCACAACGGGAAGGCCGGGCACGTAGAGCGTCCCCGAGTAGCCCACCGCGGGGTTCTCGTACAGCGCCTCGCCGTCAAGGAGGGCCAGGCCGTCGATCGTCACCGAGCGGAAGAACCCCACGTCGGGTTGGCCCAGGCGCACGACCGCGAGCAGCGACGCCAGCGTCTCGAGGACCACGACGGCCACGATCAGCCCGGAGATCACCAGCTCGGCGGCACGCCCGGAGCGGCGCGACCAGCTCATCCGATCGCCCGAGCCGCCCGCGTCACCCTACCGGCGGCCGACGGAGCCGCCGACCTCGTGACTTGCTCGACGTCGTCGGGCACCCCGTGCCCTCCGAGTTGAAGCTCGCGCTGGCCAAGGCCCGGTGGATGCTCCGCCCGGGTGGCCGCGGCTCTATCCACACGATGCCCAACCGCTCGATCTACGAGGTGACCTACCGGCTGCAGCGCCTGTCGCGGCCCGGCCGCCGAAGGTCCTGGCCATGCCGGGCGCGTTGAGGACGAGCGTGGTGGTCTGGGTGCTGTCTGCCGGGGGTAGATCACCCTGAAGGCTTGCTGAGGGACGGAGAAGTCGGGACGGCGTATGCTGCGCCCCTGCATGGTCCGGGACCTCCCTGGCGCGGCGCGGTCGGCGGCCGCAGCCGGGCTCGCGCTCGCCCAGCTCCCGCTCGCC
>JACDAP010000353.1 GCA_013695395.1 Solirubrobacterales bacterium | reverse complement strand
GTCCAGCACACGAGCGCGAGCTGGCCGCCCGTCAGCGGGTGGCCGAGGGCGCGCTCAGCTGCTTCCCGGTCCACCTCCTCGCCGGCGAGCACCGCCCGCACGACGTCCGCCCGGACGATCGCGGCACGCCGCTGGCGCCGCTCCCCCTCGGCAACGTGCTCGGCGCCCACGCGGGTGGAGATGGAGTCGATGTAGTCGAAGACGAACGCGGCGGTCTCCCGCATCGCCACGACGAGCCGGTCGGGCTCGGGCACCGCCTCCACGAGCGCCGCGCTCCACCGCTCCCAGAAGAACGCGTGCCCGAGCCGGTAGAAGCGGAGCGTCGCGTCGATTCCGCCGCCCCGCGCGGCCATTCGCCGGGCGTGCTCGAGCGCGGCGACCGGCGCCTCGGTCGCCGAGGCCGGGATCCCGTGCCGGATCATCGAGAGCACCGCCTCGACGTTCGAGGCGCACGAGGCGAGCGTGAGCCCGGCGATCTCGGGATCGGCTGAGGCCTCCGGGATCCGCGCCGTGAGGAACGCGTACATCTCCTGCGCGAGCGTGTCGAGGTCGCGCGCCCACACGGCCGCGAGCTCACGGACCTCGCTGATCGTCACCTCGCTCGGTGGTCCGGGACGCGCCTCCACGGACGCAAGCGTCGCACGCCGCCGAATCCCAGGTGGCGGTGAGCTCCGCCAGCAGGGCGTCGGCGGCGATGCTGTGCGGATCGCAGATGTGGCCCAGGTGCAGCAGGGAGTCCGTCTCGGCGGCAACCTCGCCGTCGCCGAGCCGCAGGACGACGGGGACGCCGGGCGCGGCGTCGGCGACCGCGAGGCCGACCGAGACGTTCACGAGGTCGTCGGAGGTGACCACGGTGACGGCCGCGCAACGACGGACGCCGAGACGCTCGAGCACCTCGCGATCGTCCCCTCGGGCGATCGCGACGGGGATGCCGGCGGCGCGCGCCAGGCGCAGGCTCGGGGCATCGGGGTCGCGATCGACACCGAGCACCGGGATGCCCGCCCGACGAAGTTCCTGCGCGACCCGGAAGCCGACCTGCCCGAACCCGATGAGCAGGACGTGGCAGCGGAGCGGGGCGGCACGTGCCCCGAGCACGGTGGTCAATCGGACACGACCGAGGCGTCGGACCAGCGCAGCCGTGACCACCGCCAGGACCCCGAGGCTGACCAGCATGCTGAGGATCGAGACGACCTTGAACCAGGCAGGAGCGGCGAGCACCTCGGGGGGTGGGGCGACGGTGGTCGCGGACCGGACGGCGACGTAGACGGCATCGAGCGGTGGCTCGTCCAAGGCGATCATCGCCGCGCAGGCCTCGACCGCGATGGTGAAGAGGAGCGCCGTGGCGCTCAGGAGCATCAGGCGCAGCGCGTCGTCGACGATCCGCACCCCGGCGCGCCACCGTGGCGCCGGACGAACCCCGGCCGCCAGGCACTGCCGCACGACGGTGGTGGCCACGTGCTGCGCAGGCGAGACGACGCGGGCCCACGGGACGAGAACCTGCAGCTCGCGACCGACGGTGCGGTCGAACAGCGTCACCACCAGTGGGATGTCGGGCCGGAGGTGGGCGCACAGCAAGGCGAGCCGCAGCGCTTCGACGTCGTTGCGCGAGGCGACCACGAGCGCCTGCCACGTCTGCGAGGTGACTGCGGCCGCCGCCTCCTCGTCGGTCCCCCCGGGACGGTGCAACACCTCGATCTCGTCGCGTTCGAGCCGAGTGACCAGCGCCACCCCGAGGCCGCCCGGCTCTCCGAGGACGAGCACCGCCCCGGCGCGATGCGTCGAGGCCGGCGGGTCGGTCTCCAGAGGCGACGCAGCCTGCTCGCGTCTCATGCGTGCTCCCGACGGTCGAAGGCCGACCATCGTGGCACACATAGTGCGGTTTGTCACATGGTGGACGAGTCCGACGCCAGCCGGGCCCGTCCCCCGCCTCGACCGTCAGCTCACAGCCCCATCGTGCGCCCGATGAGCTCTTTCATGATCTCGTTCGTGCCCGCGTAGATCCGGCCCACCCGCGCGTCGACCCAGGCCTTGCCGATCGGGTACTCGGTCGTGTAGCCGTAGCCGCCGTGCATCTGCACGCCGGTGTCGGTGACCTCGCAGAGCAGGTCGGTCGTCACGAACTTGCACATCGCCGCCTCCTCGACCGTGCAGGTGCCGTCCAGGTACCGCTGCACGCTGCGGTCGACGAAGCAGCGGGTCATGTCGACCTTCGTCTTCAACTCGGCCATCGTGAAGCGCGTGTTCTGGAAGGAGCCGATCGGCTTGCCGAACGCCTTGCGGCTCTTCACGTAGTCGAGCGTCATGTCGAGGCAGACCTCACAGGCGGCGATCGAGGCGACGCCGAGGATCAGCCGCTCGGGCACGAGGCGGGAGACGAGCTGCATGAAGCCCGAGCCCTCCGCGCCGAGCAGGTTCTCGACCGGGACGCGGACGTCGTCGAAGAAGAGCTCGCAGGTGTCCGAGGCGTGCTGGCCGAGCTTGTCGATCTGCGGGCCGCGGGTGAAGCCGTCCATCTCGCGCTCGACGACGATCATCGAGAGGCCGCCGTGCTTGTCGTCGCTCGTGCGGGCAGCGACGACGACGAGGTCGGCGTTGATCCCGCCCGTGATGAACGTCTTCGAGCCGTTGAGGACGTAGTGGTCGCCGTCCCGCACCGCCCGGGTCTTGATGCCGGCCAGATCGGAGCCCGTGCCCGGCTCGGTCATCGCGACCGCGAGGAGCCGCTCGCCCGAGGCGATCCCGGGCAGCCAGCGCTCCTTCTGGGCGTCGTCGGCCGCCTCGAGGATGTAGGGCACGACGATGTCCGAGTGGATCATCAGGCCAGCCAGCGCATCGGCGACGTTCGCCCGCGCGCCCTCTTCGGCGAGCACGACGTTGAAGCGCCAGTCCTCGATCCCCCCGCCGCCGTACTGCTCGGGGATGTCGACGCCGAGGAAGCCGTGGGCGGCGGCCTTCGTGTAGAGCTCACGCGGGACGAGGCAGTCCTTCGTCCACTGCGCGTAGTTCGGGACGACCTCGGCGTTCAGGAAGCTGCGGAAACTCTCGCGGTAGGCCTCGTGCTCGTCCTCGAACAGCTCCCGACGGGCGGGGGCGGGGATCGCGGGCGCGCTCATGCGGCGCGCCCGACGCGGAATCGGGCGATCGTCTGGGTCTCGTTCATGGAGCCGAAGATACCAAACGGGCGTCCTGTTTCTTCGCCGCCGCGCCGCTGCGGCCTCGCGGTCATTCGACCAGCAGGAGCCGCTCGAGCGCGGCCCGGTGGACCGGCCACGGGTCGCGGCTCCGGCGGCGACCGGTCGGCTCGAAGGCCTGGGTGAGCGCGAGCCCGCGGATCGTGCTGAGCACCACCGAGAGCCGGGCCTGGAAGTCGCTCGAGCGCGCGGGCGCTCCCACGATCTCCACCGAGAGCTCCCGGATCGACCGCACCATCATGACCTCGATCGGCGCCAGCCGGGCGAAGAGCTCGGGATCGTCGGCCGCTGCCACCCAGAGCTTCACGAAGGCGCTGAAGAGCGGGCTCGAGAAGTCGGCCCACAGCAGGTCAAGGCAGACGGCGGCCCGTTCCCCGAGGTCGTCCGGCAGCGCGGCGCTGACCTCGCGCAGCTCGCGGACCCTCCGCTCGGCGAGGTGCTCGACGGCGGCGGCGAGGAGGTCGACCCGGTGTGGGAAGTGGTGGCTCTGCGCGCCGACCGACACCCCCGCGAGCTCGGCCACCCGGCGGGTCGTCGTGGCGGAGTAGCCCACCTCGACGAGGCTCGTGATGGTCGCGTCGAGCAGCTTGCCGCGTGTCTCCTCGCGGCGCTGCTCCTGCGTGCGACGAGTCGTCTCGGTACTGCTCATCGGGCGGGTCCTGCCATCGGGGCAGCGTATCCCCGTCCCGGG
>JACDAP010000323.1 GCA_013695395.1 Solirubrobacterales bacterium | reverse complement strand
CACGTCGTTCCGGGCCGGGGGCTTCCACCCCGGCCCGCAGAGCGGCGCCTCAGCTGCCGGCGCCGCAGACGGTCAGGCCGATCTCCTTCGCCTTTGCGTTGGCCTGCGTGGAGAGCTTGCTCGCGCTCTCGGCGACCGACTGGATCTTCGCGGTGTCGTTGTCCTTGGCGGCGGCCTTCAGCTCGTCGAGCTTGGGCACCTGCTGGTCGAGCAGGTCGTAGGCCTCCTCGGCCTGGTCCTTGAGCTCGTCCGGTGCCTCGAGGTCGCGCAGCTGCTCGATCTGATCCTCGATGAGCGGCTTGGCCTCGTCGGTGAGCTTCCCGAAGTCGGCGATCGACTTGGGATCCGGGAGCTCCTTCTGCTTGGCGTCGAAGTCCTTGCAGATCGCGTCGGCCTGCTTTCTGTACTCGTCCGCGGTGAGTGTGTCGCCTCCGCAGGCGGCCAGGGCGACACAGGCGGCGAGCGTGACGGGCAGGGCGATGAGTGGGTGGCGCACGGGGGGCCTCTCGGTCGGAAGGGTGAGCGCGCACGGTACCCGCGAGCGTGCCGGTAGGCCACCGGTACCCCCCGAGCCTTTGCGACAATGGCCTCATGCCGTCGAACGAGCAGGTCCTCAAGGCCCTCGAGGCCGTCATCGACCCCGAGATCCGCAAGAACGTCGTCGATCTGGGGATGGTCCGCTCCGTCGAGATCGCGGAGTCGGGGACGGTCGACGTCAAGATCTCGCTGACGACCCCCGGCTGCCCGATCAAGGACCACTTCGTCGATGCCGTCACCGAGGCGGTCTCCGCCCTGGAGGGGGTCTCGACGGTGAACGTCAGCTTCGACGTCCTCACCGATCCCGAGAAGCAGAAGCTGATGCAGCGCCTCGGCGGCGCGGCGCTCCCCGACGGTTCGCTGGCCGCCGTGGCGAACGTCATCTGCGTCGGCTCGGGGAAGGGCGGCGTCGGCAAGTCGACCCTCACCGCCAACCTCGCCGCGGCGCTGGCCAGCGAGGGCAAGAAGGTCGGCATCCTCGACGCGGACGTCTGGGGCTACTCGATCCCCCGCATGTACGGGCTCGGCGCCACGCGCCCGCCCGTTTCCCCCGAGCGGAAGATCCTGCCGCTCGAGTCCTACGGCGTGAAGGTCATGTCGATCGGCTTCTTCGTCGAGGAGGACGCTGCGGTGGTCTGGCGCGGCCCGATGCTCCACAAGGCGCTCACCCAGTTCCTCCAGGACGTCGAGTGGGGCGAGCTCGACTTCCTGCTCGTCGACTTGCCGCCCGGCACCGGCGACGTCTCCATGACCCTCTCCCAGCTGCTGCCGCAGGCGCGCTTCGTGATCGTCACGACGCCGCAGGACACCGCGCAGAAGGTCGCCCGGCGCGCCGCCGAGATGGCCCACAAGGTGAACCTCGAGGTCATCGGGGTCGTCGAGAACATGGCCGGCTTCACCACGCCGTCCGGTGAGCGCTTCCCGATCTTCGGCGAGGGCGGCGGCGAGGCCCTGGCCGACGAGCTCGACGTGCCGCTGCTCGGCAAGGTGCCGATCACGATGCCGCTGCGTGCGCAGTCCGACGCCGGGCAGCCGCTCGTCTTCGAGAACCCGGACGATCCGGCCGCCCAGGCGATCCGTCGCGCCGCCCGCGGCCTCGTGGCGCTGTGCCCGACCGAGCTGCCGATGCTCGCCTCCATCGCCCCGGAGCCGCCGGCGCTCGAGGTCATCAAGCCGTCGGGCATGTCGCTGCCGATGGCCTGAAGGCCCGGCGGGATGGTGAGCATGGATCCACGCCCGCGCAGCGGGCGCCGATCCATGCTCGGCGCGTCTAGGAACCTCCTAGGCGGTGACCTCGCGCAGGCTGCCGTCCTTCACGTCGTAGACGAAGCCCCGCACCTGGTCCTTGTGCGGGATGAACGGGGAGGCCTTGATGCGGGCGATCGACTGCTTCACGTCGACGTCGATGTCGTCGAAGGACTCTGGGGCCCACTCGGGCTTGATGCCGGTCTCGTCCTGGACCTGCTTCTTGAACTCGTCGTCGGTGAAGGTGAGCATGCCGCAGTCGGTGTGGTGGATCAGCAGGATCTCCCGGGTGCCGAGCAGGCGCTGGGAGATCGCCAGCGAGCGGATGTCGCCGTCGGTGACCACGCCGCCGGCGTTCCGGATGACGTGGGCGTCGCCCTCCGCGAGGCCGAGGAGCTTCGTCGGCAAGAGCCGTGCGTCCATGCAGGCGAGCACGGCGATCTGCTTGCCGGGCGGCATCGGCAGGTCGGTGCGCGCCTGGTCGAAGCCCTCCTGGTAGGCCTTCGCGTTCTCGAGCAGTTCGTCGGTCACGGACATGCGCATCTCCTGAGGTGGTGGGGGTCTGATACTAACTAAACAAGGTCAGGATTACGACATTTTGCGCGGAGCCACCCGAAGGGAAGGGCTGCGAGGCTTCCGCACGTGCCCGACGTGCTCCGCCTGCACCCGCCTGCCGCCGCGCTGGACGCCCGCACCCGGCCGCCCGGCTCGAAGAGCATCACGAACCGGGCCCTCGCGGCCGCAGCGCTGGCCCGCGGCCGCAGCACGCTCACGGGCGCGCTC
>JACDAP010000473.1 GCA_013695395.1 Solirubrobacterales bacterium | reverse complement strand
CGGTTCGCGGTCGCCGCCCGGCCGGGGCGGGGCCCAGCCGCCGAGATCGGGGGCGGGAGGCTCCGGCGCGTCGTTCTCGCCCGGCAGCCCTGGATCAGTCTGCGAGCGCGAAGCTTCGGGGTCGGCCCGCGGCGGTCCCCAGTCGACGCTCGGGGGCGACCGGACCGACGTGGAGGCGGCCGGCGCGGGAGCCACGCCCAGGTTGCCGAAGGCGTCGGTCTCCACCCCCTGGCGGGGGGCCGCGACCGTGCTCGTCGCGTCCTCGCCCCCCATGCGCTCGGCCAGGAGCGCGGGGTCGAAGCCCTCCTTGCGGATCCGCAGGTCGAAGTAGATGAGGACCGTGACCGCGGCCAGGAACGGGGTGGTCACGACCGTGGCGACCAGGTTGATGAGGCCCGTGAGGATCAGCCCGCCGTAGCTCGCCTCCTCCACAAGCAGCAGGATCGGGATCGCCAGCAGGAAGCCGATCACCGCGGCGGCGACCGCGATCAGCAGGTAGGCCGCCGCGACCCTCCCGAGCGTCGGCCACCAGCGGCCCTTGACGAGATCGAAGGAGCGGCGCAGCGCCTGGGCGCCGCCGAGCCGCTCGACGAGCAGGACCGGGATTGCCACCGAGAAGGAGACCGCGAGCCAGACGCCGGGCACGATCAGCAGCAGGAACCCGACGAGCAGGCTCAGCACCAGCAGGAGGCCCAGCCAGAGCGTCGACCGGCCGCGCGTGAGCGCGAAGCGCATCGACTCGCCGGGGCCGGCGCTGCGCCCGAGGTAGCCCTCGGCGACGATGCGGAAGCAGGCGATCTGCACCACGACGAACTGGATGACCGAGAGCATGATGATCACGGCCTGCCCGGAGAAGTAGGCGGTGTCGTCGGTGTAGGTGAACGTGGTGACCGCGCCGAACGCGTCCTCACACCCGGGCCCACGGCAGAAGTCCGTCGTGGCCGCCGTGACGACGCCACGGATCAGCTCGATCGGGGCCGAGACGACGAGCGTCACGATCACGAGCGGCAAGAAGGAGCGGGTGACGAGTTTGACCGCAGCGTCGAGCAGTTCGCCCACGGCGAGCGGGCGGGCCGGGCCCGTGGCGGCGGGACGGTCGATCACGAGCGGGCTCCGGGCGTGGCGGCGAGCCCGTAGAGCCCTCCGTATTTCACGCGAAGCTGAGCCAGCAGCGGCTCGGGGTCGAGCGCCTGCCCGGTCGCGCGCTCGAGCAGCTCGGTCGGCTCGACGGTCCGCCCGTACCGGTGGACGTGCTCGCGCAGCCAGTCGCGGATCGTCCCGTACTCCCCCGCCGCGACCTGGTCGTCGAGGTCGGGCACTGCGGCGCTCAGTGCCTCCCAGAGCTGGGCGGCGACGATGTTGCCGATCGCGTAGGTGGGGAAGTAGCCGAGCTCGCCGAAGCTCCAGTGGATGTCCTGCAGGCATCCGCGCGTGTCGTCGGGGACCTCGACGCCGAGCAGCTCCTGCATGCCGGCGTTCCAAGCCTCCGGCAGGTCGGCCACCGCGAGCGAGCCCTCGATCATCGCGACCTCGAGCCGGAAGCGGAGGATGACGTGGAGCGAGTAGGTGACCTCGTCGGCGTCCACGCGGATCAGGCCCGGCTCGACCGTGTTGATCGCCCGCAGCAGCTCGGCGTCGGAGCAGTCGCCGATCCCCGCGCCGAAGGTCTCGCGAAGCCGCGGGCCCCAGTGGCGCCAGAACGGCTCGGAGCGGCCGACGAGGTTCTCCCACAGCCGGGACTGCGACTCGTGGATGCCGAGGGAGACCCCGGTCTGCAGCGTCGTCCGCGCAAGCCCCGGATCGATCTGGTGCTCGTAGAGGCCGTGCCCGACCTCGTGCATCACAGCGAAGATCCCCTGGAGGTTCTCCTCGGTGTAGCGGGCGGTGACGCGCACATCCTGGGGATTGAGCGAGGAGGCGAAGGGGTGGACGGCCAGGTCGATCCGCCAGGCGGACTCGTCGAAGCCGAAGGAGCGGGCGATGTCCCGCCCGAGCGCCTGCTGGCCCGCAATCGGGAACGGCCCGGGGAGTACCGGGGCGGGCTCGGCGGCGGCGATCTCGGCGGCCAGCGGGACGAGCCCCTCGCGGAGCCGATCGAAGACCTCGCGCACACGGGCCGTCGTGAGCCCGGGCTCGAAGTTGTCCATCAGCGTGTCGTAGGGATGCTCGGCCCCCTCGAAGCAGTCGACGTAGCGGCGGCGCAGCTCGAGGTTCTTCTCGAGGAAGGGCCGGAAGAGGCCGAAGTCGTCCGTCGCGCGGGCGCGGGCCCACGGCTCGTGCGCGCGCGCGGAGGCGAGCTCCATCTCGCGGGCGAGCTCGGCGGGGACGCGGCTGGCCTTCTCGTGGTCGCGGCGGACGACGCGCACGATCGCGGCGTCCTGCTCGTCCTCGGGCTCGGCCGCGTCGAGCAGCGTGCCGAGCTCGGGGGCGGTGAGCCGCTCGTGGCCGAGGCTCGCGATCGTCGCCATCACCTCGCCGCGCGCCTCGCCGCCGGCGGGCGGCATCTGGGTCTGCTGATCCCAGCCCAGCAGGGCCCCCGCGGCGCCGAGGTCGGTCAGCTCGCCCAGGCGGGCGGAGAGCTCAGGCGACAGCATGCTCGATGGCTCCCAGGGTCTCGATCTCGATGCGGACCACGTCGCCACTCTGCAGGAAGGTGCGCGGCTCCATCGACATCCCGACGCCGCTCGGCGTGCCGGTGAGGATGAGGTCGCCGGGCTGGAGCGTGATCGCCTCGGAGATGAAGGCCACGAGCTCGGCGACCCCGAAGACGAGGTCGCTCGTGCGGGCGTCCTGGCGGGGCTGGCCGTTGACCCAGGTCTGCAGCCGCAGGTTCTCGGGGCGTGGGACCTCGTCGGCGGTGGTGATCCACGGGCCGTAGGGGCAGGCGGTGTCGAACCCCTTGGCGCGTGTCCATTGCGGCTCGCGCTTCTGCAGGTCGCGGGCGGAGACGTCATCGGCCACCGCGTAGCCCGCGATCTCGCCGCCGGCGCCCATCACGACGGCGAGCTCCCCCTCGTAGTCGAGGCGGGTGACGACCTCCGGGCACCGGATCGGCCCGCTCGGCCCGGTGACGCTCGTCGGGGGCATCGTGAAGACGATCGGCTGCTTGGGCGGCTCCTTGCCCTGCTCCTGCGCGTGTGCCAGGTAGTTCAGACCGATGCCGTAGACGGCGCCCGGGCGCTCGACGGGGGCGAGCAGCGTGACCCCGGAGAGCGGGCGGGAGATCCCGTCGGCGGGGGTGCGGTCGCCGTCGGCCAGTCGGGTGAGGACGGTGCTCCCGTCGGTGAACGCGTGCACCTCCTCGCCGCGAACCTCACCGGCCTGCGGCGCGGCGTTGTCAGGGGCCAGAAACGTCGCGAGCTTCACGGCCGGGACGCTAGCGCGGCCAGCGCCGAGCGGACCGCAACGTCGCGCGCCTCGGACTCCTCGTCGCTCCAGTGCCACTGCACCCCGTCCGTGATCTCGAAGTGACGGTTGCCGTGCTCCTGCACCCGCTCGACCGCCAGCTCCACGCCGACGACGTTCTCGGCGCCGGGAAGCGGCTCGCCGACGACCTCCGCGCGGCCCTCGGCGGTCAGCGCGACGTTCCCGGCCGCGAGCACGACCAGCGCCACCCGCGGCTCCGCGCGCAGCCGCCGCAGCGACTCCCGCCGCGGGGCGAGGGCGAGCACGATCCGTGCGTCGCCCGCACGCAGCACGGCGGAGACCGGGATGACGTGAGGGCCGCCGTCCCCGCCGGTGGCCAGGAACGTGACGGTGCCCGGGGGCCAGTCCGGCAGGAGGACGCTCATGGCCGCGAACCTACCCCGGTGCGCTCCCCTGCCAACCAGTCGGACCACGCCCGCCACGCTCCTGACCCGTGCGCTGCCCTCCCGGGGCGCTCGCGGACGCACGCCCGCCCGATTTCCTGTTCTATGACGAGCACGGGGCCGCACGGGGAGGCGGTCCGCATCCGGAGGAGAGCACGATGCAGCAGCTGAGCAGCCTGGACACGCAGTTCCTGGCGATCGAGAGCCCGACGACCTACGGGCACGTCTCGGGGCTCGCGATCCTCGACCCCTCCGACCGTCCCGGCGGCAAGCTCACGCTCGAGGACTTCCGCGCCGCCATCGACGAGCGCCTGCACCTCCTGCCGCTCATGAAGAACCAGCTGCACACGGTCCCCTT
>JACDAP010000322.1 GCA_013695395.1 Solirubrobacterales bacterium | reverse complement strand
GCTCGGCACCTGGACGTGGGCTGCGAACGGCGTCGGGCTCGCGTGGTGGACCGATGAGGTCCTCCCCCTGCTCCCGCCGGGGCTGCGGATTCGCGTGGGTGGCGCGGGAGCGCAGCAGCTCACGGGCGTTCCGGGCCTCGAGCTCGTGGAGCGGGTCGACGATGCGGCGTCCTTCCTGCGGGCCGCCCGGACCGTGGTCGTTCCCGCGGTGGCGGGAGCCGGGCTGCAGATCAAGACGCTCGACGCCATCGCCTCGGGGCGGGCGGTCGTCGCCACCCCGGTCGCCATGCGCGGGATCGACGATCCGCCTCCGTCGCTCCGCGTGGCCGACGAGGCCGCAGCGTTCGCAGACGCGATCCGCCGATCGCTCGCCGAAGGGGCACCGGACGGGGGAGCGCACGCGGAGGCCTGGGCTCGCGCGCGCCGAGAGCGCTTCGCCGCCGAGCTCGACGCGGCGGTGGCGGCGCTCGTTCGATGAGCTCACCCGCGACTGCCTACCTGGTCAGCCGCTACCCGGGCCTGACGCACAGTTTCGTCGTCGGGGAGGTCCGTGCCCTGCGGGCCACCGGGGTGCGGGTGGAGACCGCGACCGTGCGGCCCGTCCCCGACGAGCAGGCGCTCTCCGCCATCGATCGCGAGGAGCGGGAGGCGACGCACGCCCTGCTCCCGGCCGGGCCGCTCCGCCTGGCCCGGACGCACCTGCAAGCGCTCACAGGAAGCCCGCGGGCCTACCTGGCGACCGCGGCGAGCGCGCTCGGCGGCGCACCCCCGGGCGGGCGAGCCCGGCTCTGGCAGTTCTTCTACTTCGCGGAGGCGATCCTCCTGGATGCCTGGCTGACCGAGCGAAGGCTCGGCCACGTCCACGTCCACCACGCCAACGTGGCGGCCGACGTCGCGATGCTCGCCTGCCGCCTCTCCGCCGCCCGGGGTGACGCGCAGCCCCGGACCTGGAGCCTCTCCGTCCACGGACCGACCGAGCTGCTCGACCCGCGGGCGCACAACCTGCAGCGCAAGGTCACCGCGGCCGACCGGGTGATCTGCATCAGCGACGACGTTCACGCCCAGGTGCACGCGCTCGTCTCGCCGGCCGGGCGCGCGAAGCTCGTGAAGGTGCGTTGCGGCATCGACGTCGACGCGTTCGATGGACGCGAAGCGAGTTCCGATCGCGACCGGGAGCAGCTGACGATTCTCTGCGTGGCCGCCCTGGAGCACCGGAAGGGCCACCTCGTCCTGCTCGATGCCTTGGCGCGACTGGCGGGCGAGGGCTCGCGCCCGCGGCTGATCCTCGCCGGCGAGGGCTCCGAGCGCGACACACTGGCGGCGGCCGCGCTGCGACTGGGTCTCGCGGACCGGGTGACGTTCCTCGGCGCGGTGGGGCACGACCGCACCGCGGCGCTCTACGCGGCGGCCGACGTCTTCTGCCTCTCGAGCTACGCCGAGGGGATCCCGACCGTCCTGATGGAGGCGATGGCCGCGGGTGTCCCCGTGGTCGCCACCGACGTGGGAGGCGTCTCCGAGCTTGTCGACGACGGCCGTTCGGGCCTGCTCGTCCCGCCGGCCCGAGCCGACCGGCTCGCGGACGCGCTGGACGCCGTGCTCCGTGACGAGGAGCTGCGGACGAGGCTCGGCGCCGCCGGACGGGCCCGCGTGCGGGCCGACTACACGCGGACGGGTGCAGTGGCGCGGCTGCGGGTGGCGCTCGCCCCGCTCATCAGCGAAGCGCCTGGAGGTGGGACCACGGGAAGGTCCGGAGCTGCTGACTGAGATCGTCGGTGCCGAACAGGGCGCCGAGCCCGAAGTAGGGGTTCGGACCGTTCGGCGTGCTGTCCTCCGCGTAGAACGTCACGGCGCCCGCCCGGTCCCGGAGCACGATCCCGTAGCGCTGCGCGGCGACGGCGATGGCGCGGACGCTCGCAGGCATGGAGACCGTCGCGAGATCCAGGTTCGGGTCGATCCGGAAGCGCGTGCCCTCCGGGATCGATCCGGCGTCCCACCGGTTGCCGTCCGTGCGCTGGGCGGGCCAGACGAACTGCCCGGCCAGCGCGTCCGGGATCGCGAACGCGAGCGCGTGATCGATGCGCCCGACCTCGAGCTCCTTGGTGCGGATGAGTCCGCCGAGCAGCGGAAGCCCCGTGGCCGTGGCGCCCCAGTCCTTCTGGGTGAAGTGGCCCGGGTTCGTGGAGACCCCGGTCATGCGGCCGCCCCACCGCGCCCGCCACCGACCGTCGAGCCCGCGACGCGCCAGCCAGAGCTCCCACATCGTGTCCGTCGCGGGCTGCCACACGGTGAGGTGCTGATCGGTGCCCCGGGCGGCGGCCGCACCCGCCGGGATCGGGACGGCCTCGAGGGCCTGCTGGAGCTCAGGCACGTTCACGTCGAGGGCCACCCGCACCGTCGGCGCGTCGGCGGGGACGGTGTAGACCGGGGTGCTGTACTGCGTGGTGTTGATCCAGGGCACCGCAAAGCCCAACTGGCGGCCGAGCTCGGCGACATAGCCGGCGGAGCTCGCATGGAGCGGAGCGTCCGCCGGCAGCGGGGTGTTCCAGAACGACGTC
>JACDAP010000310.1 GCA_013695395.1 Solirubrobacterales bacterium | reverse complement strand
GGGCTCGACAACGTGCGCCAGTTCCACCGCACGCTCCACGGCGAGGTCGAGCGATCGCGCCGCTACGGCACCGAGGTCGGCCTCGTGATGATCGACATCGACAACTTCAAGTCGGTCAACGACACCTACGGGCATCAGACGGGCGATGTCGTGCTGCGCGAGGTCGGGCGGATCGTGCGCGAGAGCTCCCGTGAGATCGACACGCCCGCGCGCTACGGCGGGGAGGAGCTCGTGATGATCCTGCCGGAGACCGATGTCGAGGGTGCCTTCCAGCTCGCCGAGCGTGTCCGGCTCGAGATCGAGCGGCTCGCCGTGCCGACGTCCGACGGCGGCGAGCTGCGGCTGACCGCGAGCTTCGGTGTGGCCACCCAGCCCGGACAGGGTGCCGACGCGCGGGAGCTCGTGGAGGCGGCCGACGCGGCCCTGTACGAGGCGAAGGCCGGCGGCAAGAACCGCACGGTGCGGGGCACCCGCGTGGGCCTGGCCTGATCACGGTCTCCGACCGAACCGATTCCCCGGGCCTCCGGTGGCTTCGTTACCATCGATGCGATGGGACTGCTCGACGACGCCATTCGCCAGCACCTCGAGCTCAAGCGCCAGCACGGTGCCGACCCCGCGGACGTGGCCGAGAAGGAGCGCGAGGCGTTCGGTCCGATCAAGCGGGGCGATCTCGAGGTGGGCACCGCGCCGGCGGAGCTGGAGGACGACGAGTCGCCGTACGAGGACGAGAAGGAGTTCGATCCGGGAGAGACCTGGGCCGAGGAGCCGCCGATCGTCCTCCCGGAGCCGTCGGTGGAGCCGGCCGAGGAGGAGCCTCCCGTCCCCGCGGCGGACGCCGTACCCGTGGCCGAGCCTCCGGCTCCGTTGGAGGCGCCGCTGGACGAGCCGTTCGCGCCGACCGCGGAGCCCGACGCCTACGGGCCCGTCCCGGCCGAGCCCGCCGCCGCCCCAGCGCCCGCGGAGCCCGCCCCACCGGTCGAGGAGCCGGCGGAGCCCTTCCAGGACATCGGTGAGCCGACCCAGGAGTATTCGATGCTCGACGACGCCCCCGACCCGCAGCCGGACGCCGCGCCGGGGGAGCACGACGAGCTCGAGGAGACCCCGGACTTCCTCGAGGAGACGCCGGAGCACGACCGGCTCTGGTTCGAGCAGAAGCCGCCGCGCGACTTCGACTTCTGAGCGCAAGCGAACCGCACGCCGAGACCGCCCGCATCGGAGGAACCTTTCGCTCAGCGAAGCGGACCTCGAGCGCCGTCTAGAATCCCCGCCGAGGGGCCTTAGCTCAGCTGGTAGAGCGCCTGCTTTGCAAGCAGGAGGTCGTCGGTTCGAAACCGTCAGGCTCCACTGCACTGCACTGTTGGGAGAGCAGGTGGCCGCCAGCGACACCGCGAAGATCTGCCAGGCCTGAAGCCACTGGTTGAGGCCGGAAGAAGAAGAGTCCTTGGACGATGAGGATGGCGTAGGTGATGACGCTGCGGCCCTCGTGCAGCAGCAACCTGGCGAGTGAGTGGCGCAGCGCGTACGGCGTCGGCGCGGGCGAGCCGCTGACGACGCTTAGCTGACCCTCGGTGGGCGAGCTAGCGCCGCAAGGTTCTCGATCGATTCCGGGAAAGAACGCGTCTGGTTCTAGTCACGGAGCGTAATCGCGAACCTTCGTGAGGTCCTGCACCCTCGGGTCGGCCGGGTCCGCCGTGTCGCTGGTGTCGCGCCGGTTGCGGACGAGCGAGGCGAGGACGCCCGCGCCGAGGATGGCCAGAATGATCGGCAGGCTGATCTCGGGACCGATCTTGCCCACGAGCTGGCCGAGGGCCATCTTGATGCCGATGAAGACCAGGAGCGCGGCCAAGGCGGTCTTGAGGTAGTAGAGGCGCTCGACCAGCTCGGCGACGAGGAAGAAGAGCGGACGCAGGCCGAGGAGGGCGAAGGCGTTGGCGGCGAAGACGATGTAGCTGTCGGTCGTGATGGCCAGAATCGCGGGCACGGAGTCGACGGCGAAGATCACGTCGACGATCGCGATGGCCACCAGCGCGGCGCCGGCGACCGTCAGGACCCGCTTCCCGTCTTCGCGACCGACGAGGCGCCCCTGGCTGGGGGCGGTCGAGATCGGCAGGCGATCGGAGAGCTTCTGTACGAGCTCCTGCTCGCCGTCGTGATCGTGGCGGTGGCGGAACATCCGCCAGCCGGTCCAGATGAGGAAGGCGGCGAAGACGAAGTTCAGCCAGCTGAAGGCGCCGAGGACCGCGGCTCCGACGACGATGAAGACGAGCCGGAGCAGCAGCGCCAGGATGATGCCGTAGGTGAGGAGGCGATGACGCTCGGCGACGGGGACACCGAAGGCGGTGAAGACGAGCAGGAAGACGAAGACGTTGTCGAGTGACAGCGACTTCTCGACCAGGTACCCGGCGAGGTAGGCGTTGGCGTCCTCGCCGTCGCCGACGAGCAGCAGGACGACGAAGAACACCAGCGAGACCCCGACCCAGGCGATGCTGGCGACGGCCGCCAGACGCAGGCTCATCTCGCCGCCGCGTCCGCGGACGATGAACAGGTCGATCGCCAGAAGGATCACGATGGCGGCTGCGAGTGCGGCCCATGGTGCGGCGGCGGACGACAGAAGGTCGGACATGCGCGGTGCTCCTTCGCGGTGGTGACGTGGGGTCAGGCCGCGAAGGTTTCCCCGCCCGTCCGCTCTGGAGGGCCACGTGCACCGGGCGATCCTGTGTCAGGATCGCCGTGCTGACGGCGCACGTCGTCGGGGTACTTCCCTTCGACACGACGAGCGTATCACGACTCAGGGATCGTGTGTACGGCTATCGCTGTCTCGGTCGCTTCTGTCCGAGGTGATCGGACCGCCCGAAGTGGCGAGCGAAGCCTTCGGTGATGCTCGAGCTGGCGGAGGGGGTGAACGCAATGCCGCCGCGCCCGACTTCCTCGATGGCCTTGCAGATGTCGTTGGGTGACGCGCCCTTACCGATGTAGCCGGCCGCACCAGAGGACACCGCCCCCCACACGAGGTCGGCGTCCTCGAAGGCGCTGAGCATGAGCAGCGCCGTGGCCGGCCGGTACTCGCGGCCATGGAGGACCTCGCAGACCTCTGCCCCGGTGAGTGCCGGCATCCGGTGGTCGAGGACGGCGACGTCGGGTTCAAGGGTGTCAATGAGCTCGAGCGCCTGTTGGCCGTCTTCGGCTTCGCCCACGAGGGCCAGGCCGGGGTAACGCTCGATGGCTCCGCGAACCGCCTGGCGGAACAGGGGGTGGTCGTCGGCGATCACCACACGGAGCACCGCCGTGTGGTTGCCGACGCCACGATCGAGGCTCGGGAGGACCGCGACCTCCTCGGCGGTGGTTGCGAGCCCGGTCTTGATGATGGTCATGAGCCCATCGTGATGCCAGGCGGACGGCGTGGGGCCCCACTGGTCGGCGGTAATGCCGGCGCGGCAGCGGCCACGGTCGGCGGTCCTTCGATCGGCTGCGCGGCCGGGACTTGGACACGCACCACGGTGCCGCGACCGTTGGGGCCGGGAGTGATGAGCAGTTCGCCGCCAGCAGCTTCGGCGCGCTCGACGCAGGAGGCGAGGCCGATATGCCCGTCGGCCTGCGCGGTGGCCACCGCGTTGCTCGTGATGCCTCGGCCGTCATCGGCCACGGTGAGCGTCAGGCCGTCATCGTCGGCGTGGACGTCGACGTAGAGGCTGAGGGCGTTGCTGTGCTTGGCTGCGTTGGCGATCAGCTCGCGGGCCAGGGAGAACAGCAGCTGATCGCGCTGTCCCTCGACGACGGGGTCGACCTCGACGGAGGCGGTGAAGCCGACGCGCTGTGCAGCACGGTCGGCGATGGCCTGCAGTGCCGCCCGCAGTCCGGCCTGCTCGAGCAGGTACGGGTGCAGGTCGAAGACCGCCCGGCGTATCTGCGCGACCCCTTCGTCGAGCCCTTCGCGCGCCAGCGCGGTGGAGCTGGCGTCGCCGGCATCGAGCAGCTGCCGGGCCGCCAGCAGGTTCTGCAGCGCCTCGTCGTGCAGCGCCTCCGCCAGCCGTCGCCGCGCGCGATCGTCGGCGTCGAGGGTCTGGGCGACCAGTCGACCTCGGCTGGTGGCCAGCGCGGCGATCTCACGGGCATTGCGCGTCAGCACGATCGACAGCAGCGTGGCCGCCGCGCTCATCCATGCCAGGAAGAGCACCTGCGTGAACTCGAAGCCGATGGCGTCGGGCCGAACTGCCGTCGGCTCGGGGTAGCTGAGCGCGATCACGCCGTAGAGCGCGACGCAGGCGGTCGACGCTGCGGCGGTGAGCGCGGGGCGCAGCAGGAGCGCCGCCCCGACGGGCAGCAGGAAGAACGCGTAGCGCAGCTGGGAGAACGGACCTCCGGACGTAGCGACGAGCGCAGTGATCAAGAGGAGATCGGCGATCGCGAGCGCGCGCGCGGCCATCAAGGGCCGGTCGGCGAGCTCGGCGAGCAGTGTGACGATCGCGTAGGCGGCCGTCACGGCGATGAGCGGTCCGAACGGGGCACTGTTGGCGACCGGGTGTTCGACGAGCCGCTCGGCCACGATGAAGACCGGTACGGCGGCCAGCCTGATGACCGCGAGCACGAGCCCAGGACGCACGAGTCGGTCGGCCGCGGTCACTCCAGCAACCCGCGACGCATGGCCTCTGCGACCGCCGCAGCCCGCTCGGAGACGCCGAGCTTCTGGTACAGAGCGCCGAGGTGGCTCTTGACGGTGGCCGGTGAGAGGAACAGCAGCTTGGCGATCTCGGGCGCACTACGACCCGCTGCGATGTGGCCGAGGATCTCGCGCTCTCGCGCCGACAGGCCAGGACGGTGCGGGCTGCCGCGCAGGCGGATCTCCTGCGCCAGGCCGGACTGGATCTCCGGCGCGAGCACCGTCTCCCCACGGCTGGCGGCGGAGACGGCGTCGGCGATCTGGCGCTGGTCGGCGTCCTTGGACAAGAAGGCGGTCGCCCCGAGCGCGATCGCCTCGAAGGCCATCGCACCGTCGACGAACGCCGACAGCAGGATCACCCGCGTGGGCAGCGCTTCGCGTTGGACGGCGTTGAGCACCCGCAGACCATCGAGCCCTGGCATCTTGACGTCGAGCACCGCGACGTCGGGAAGCAGCTCGCGGATGACCGCCAGCGCCTGCACCCCGTCGGCTGCCTGGGCGACGAGCTCGAAGTCCGGGCGCTGCTTGATCGCGCGAATCATCGCTTCACGAAAGAGCGGGTGGTCGTCGGCGACGACCACCCGGACACGCGTCACCGAGCCGGACACGACGCGAGCCTACGCGACAAGTGCACCCGCCATCACGCGTCGGTGGGAGCATGCCAGACCGATACGCGCCGAACCTCCAGCAGCGTCGGCAGTGCGTCCGCGTCACGCGCGAGCCGCACGGAGACGCTCACATGCTCCCCCGAGAGCAGATCGGACGGGGTGATGGCCCCGTCTCCGTCACGATCGGCGGCGCCGATCTGTGCCGCGGAGAGATCGAGCGTCACGGTTTGGCCGACGAACCGCCGGCCGAGGGCGTTGCCGTCCTCGACGCGCATCGCCGCACGCTTCCCGCGGCGGTCGACGAACCTGAGCGGCCCGCTGAGGACGCAGGTGCTCCGCCCCTCCGGCGCCCGATACCGCGTCGGACCGCCTCCTCGGTTGGGCACGAGTCCTCCAGATCGCATCAGCCGCTTCCTCCTAGTCGGACGGGTGGGCCAGGGCTGTCGCCAGCTAGAAGCAACGCGGCGCAGATCTCGTCTTCGCCGGCGTCCTTGCCGAGGCAGGCGCTCGCGCCGGCGTCGCGCGCGCGGGCTGGGGTGTCGTCGTCGTCGAAGGCGGTGAGGATGACCACGGCGATGTCCGGGTCCATCGCCCGAATGCGCCGGCAGACCTCAAGCCCGTCCGGGCCGGGCATCCGCAGGTCGAGCAGGGCGACGTCGGGGTCTGCGGTGAGGATGCCGACGAGGGCGGTATCGCCGTCATCGGCCTCGCCGACCAGGGTCAGCGAGGGGTGCCGGGTCACCACGCCGGCGACGACGCGCCGGTAGAGCGCGTGATCGTCGGCGACGAAGACCCGCAGAGCGGCGATCTCGTCGGTGACGAAGGAAACGGAGCGGTTTGGAGAGATGACGGCGGCGGTGGTGCGCATGGGCAGGACCATCGCGCCACGCGCCATCGCCTACCACCCACGGCCGGACGATCCGCCGCCGGATCCGGGCTGCCGATCGGCGGACGCCCGATCGTCGGTCGCGGCTGGCCTGCCGATCCGCCACCCGGGGGCCGCCCATGCTCCGAACGCACGGCAGATTGGCACCCGTGATCACCCCGACGCCAGCGACAGCCGCACTACGGTCACTCGTTGGGGCGCGGGGCGGCGCGAGAGGCTGATTGAGGCTGCGTGCATCGTGGGGCGGGCCCGGTAGCGTCGGTTCATGCGGACGCTCCTGCTCGCCCTGCTGCTCACCACCGGCCTCGCGCTCTCGGCCGCGCCAGCGACCGCCGAGGTCACCTGGCTCTGCAATCCCGGGCTCGCGAACGATCCGTGCCAGCTCCCGCAGGACACGACGATCCGCTCGCTCGACGGCACCGAGAACGTGGAGACCCCGGAGGCCGAAGGAGAGCCGAAGATCGACTGCTTCTACGTCTACCCGACGGTCTCGCAGCAGGTCGCCGCCAACGCGACCAAGGCGAAGGACCCCGAGGTCCGCTCGATCGCGAGCTATCAGGCGGCGCGGTTCAACCAGCAGTGCCGGATCTTCGCGCCCGTCTACCGGCAGGCCACGCTCGCCTCGATCGGGCTCGGCGCCGCCTCGCCGGCCGACCGCCAGATCCCGTACGAGGACGTTCGGGAAGCCTGGCGCGAGTACCTCGCGAAGGGCAACGAGGGGCGGGGCGTCGTGCTCATTGGCCACTCGCAGGGCTCGTTCGTGCTGCGGCGCCTGATCCGCGAGGAGATCGAGCCGAAGCCGGAGCAGCTGCGCCGGGTGGTCTCCTCGCTGCTCATCGGCGGGAACGTCACGGTCCCGCCGGGCAAGCTCGTCGGCGGGGACTTCAAGACCACCCCGCTGTGCACCAGCCGGGTGCAACTGCAGTGCGTCGTCGCTTACTCCACCTTCGCGGAGACTCCGCCGGCCGACGCCCGCTTCGGCCGCACGAGCGAGCGGCAGCCCGACGGTTCGCCGCTCAGCGTCGCCTGCACCGACCCGCGCCCGCTCGCCGGGACCGACGCGCCCTTCCGCGTGCTCGTACCGAGCCAGCCGTTCGCGCCCGGCGTCATCGCGGCGGGGATCGTGCTCGTCAACGTCGGCCCGCCGCCGACCGCGCCGACGACCTGGGTGATCCCGCCCGACCGCTACACGGGCGGCTGCCGGACCGACAACGGCGTGAACGTCCTGCGGCTCGACCGCACCCCTGGCTCCAAGCAGCCGGGCTTCTTCCCCGACCCGACGTGGAGCACCCACCTCGTCGACGTCAACGCGACCTACGAGCCGCTCGTCTCCCTCGTCGCCCAGCAGGCGAAGCGCTGGACCGAGCCCGACCTGCGGCTGACCCGCCGGTGCGTGGGCCAGGGGCGCCTGCGGGTGCGGCTCGAGGGCCCGGACGCGGAGCTCGTGCGCGACGTGAACTTCAAGCTCGGCAAGCGGCTGGCGGCGCGGGACACGGCGGGCCGCTTCGAGAAGACGGTGCGTCCCCGCGACCTCGCTCGGACGCGCTCGAAGGAGCTGCGCGCCGTCGCCTACCTGACCGCTGGGCCGCCGCGGGTGATCGCCGAGCGCAGCCTTCCGCGCTGCGGGGTGCGCTGAGCGGCGCTCACCCCGGCGTCACCGTGCGCAGGCCTGAGAGCCGGGCAGCGGCGCTCTGCCGCTGGTCGTAGCTGACGAACGCGTCGACCGGGGAGATGGAGAGTGCGGCGGCGACGTGGATCGCGTCGAGGGCGCGGAGTCCCGGTTCCGCGATGGCTCCGGCCGAGAACAGAAGCGGTTCGTCGACGGGGATCCGCGCGACCGCGTCGAGCACCGCAGTGGCACGGTCGAGCAGGAGCTCCAGGGGTAGGCGCGGGTCGTCGGTCGCTGCCCGGCGGACGGCCCGCGAGACCTCCGCCAGGACGATCGCGCTGCTGACGAGGTCAGCGCCTTCGAGGTAGCTCCGCAGCGCGCCGCTCTCGGCCTCGTCGCGTACGAGCTTCACCAGGGCCGAGGCATCGGCGTAGACCAGCAACCGCCTACTCCCCGCGCACCTCGCCGAGAGCGGCGCTCAGTGCGGTGGTTGCCCCAGGGGTCGTGAGCGGCCCCGGTAGGACGCGGCGTGCGGGACGGGCGACCCGCCCCTCGGCGATCAGCCGGTCGAGCGCCTCGCCGGTCGCGGGGGGCGGCCCGAGCTCGGCCACAGGTCGATTTCGGTCGGTGACAACAAGGCGCTCGCCCTCAGCGACGAGTCGCAGATACTTCGTGAGATTCTGGCGAAGCTCGGCCACCCCGACCGTTGTCATGTACATGAACGTAGCATGAGACCATCTCCGGCCGTTCGCCCCGAAAACGGCGTGTCAGAACTCGACGAATGGCGGTTGCGCTTTACCTCTTCTCGACCGTACGTTCACGGCCATGGGTCCCCTCACACGCCGGCGCGCAGTGCGCGCGGCTCTCTCCTCCTGCGCGCTCGCGGCGCTCCTCGCCACGCCCGCGCAGGCCACCACCGAGCTCAACATCATCCCCCACGGCCAGGGGGAGCCGGGAGCCTCCTGGCTCACGGCGCCCGGCATCCTGCCGCTCGACGCGCAGGCCAAGATGTACGACCGGATCACGCCGCTCTACCGCGAGATCGGGGCGAACGTCACGACGCCGACCGCCGACGGCAGCGGCTTCTACAAGTCCTCGCGGCTGATCACGAACGCGGACGATCCGGCGCTCCTGACCGACCAGACGATCACCGGCAGCGCCGCGAACGGCCAGCCCGTCACCGCGCGGATCCGCCGCGACTCCTACGGCGTCCCGCACATCTACTCGAGCACCGACGACGGTGCCCTCTTCGGCGCCGGCCACGTCGTCGGCGAGGACCGCAACCTCCTGCTCGGCCAGGCCCGCACGAACGGCATCGCAAGCCTGCTCGACCTGCCCGGCGTGCCCGGCATCAACCTGGTGCTCGGCCTCTTCGACTACCAGCCGACCCAGGCGGTCATCGACGAGGTCACCCGCCAGCAGACCGACTCGCTCGAGCGGGCGGGGGCCGAGGGCCGCCAGGTGCTCGCCGACATCGACACCTACCTGAACGGCCTCAACACGTGGCGGTCGGCGAACTCGCCGACGACCAAGCCGTTCACCCGGACCGACATCTACGCGCTCAACGGCATCAAGGCCCAGTTCCTCGGTGAGGGCGGCGGCAAGGAGCTCGCCAACGAGCAGCTGCTGAGCGGCCTCAAGGGCGCCCTCGGCAAGAAGACCGGCGAGCGGGCCTACACCGACCTTCGCCAGCGGGTCGACCCCGAGCACCCGCGGACCGGCGAGCGTCGGGCCAGCTGGTACGAGGACGTATCCGTCGCGAACGGGCGCGGTGTCGTCCACCTCAGGCGCGGGAGCTTCAGCTCCTCGGAGATCTCGCTTCCGGGTGACGATGCCTCGTCCCGCTCGGTCCCCGCCGAGGGCGCCGCGCCCGACGGTGACACCCGCGCCTCGAACTCGCTGCTCGTCAGCGGGAAGCGCTCCAAGACGGGCAAGCCGCTCTACGTCGGCGGCCCGCAGATCGGCTACAACTACCCCGGCCTGACGCTGGAGATGGGGCTCTACAGCCCGAACATCAAGGTCCGAGGGGCCACGTCGGCCCCGTTCCCGGGCTACATGCTCATCGGCCGCGGTGAGAACTTCGCGTTCTCGCTCACCTCGGCGGGTGCGGATATCACCGACACCTACGCCGAACGGCTCTGCGGCTCCTCGAAGACGAAGTACCGGTACCGGGGCAAGTGCCTGACGATGCAGAGCGTCGACGCCGGCACGATCTCCAAGGGCGGCAAGACGGTGAAGGCGAGCTTCCGCCGCACGATCCACGGCCCCGTCGTCGGCTACGCCCGCGACAGCAAGGGCAACCGGATCGCGCTGTCCAAGCGCCGCTCGAGCGCCCGGCAGGAGACCAACGACCAGCTGCTCTTCCGCCGACTGACCTTCGGGCAGGTCAAGACGCCGAAGCAGCTGAACGACGCCGCGGCGCTCACGCCGCAGACGTTCAACTCGTTCCTCGCGACCGACAAGGACATCGCCTACTTCACCTCCGGGCGCCTGCCGGTCCGGCCGGCCGGCGTGAACCCCGACCTCGTCACCGACGGGCAGGGCAAGTACGAGTGGAAGGGCTACCTGAAGCCCTCCCAGCACCCGCAGGACGCCAACCCGAAGTCCGGCCTGCTCGTCAACTGGAACAACGAGCCGGCACCGGGCTGGCCGGCCTCCGACGAGCGGGTTTCCCAGGGCCCCGAGGATCGCGTCAAGCTCCTGAACACAGAGCTCGCGCGGCAGGGCAAGCACTCGATCGAGAGCGTGCTTTCGGCGGCCAACGCGGGCGCCACGCAGGATCCGCGCGGCAAGCTCGCCTGGCCGATCATCGCCGACGTCCTGAAGCGGACGAAGGCGCCGAGCAAGCTCTCCGCCCGGGCCGCTCGCGTGCTCGACCAGTGGTCGCGCGGCGGAGCCACGTGGGTCGACGCGAACACCGACGGCACGATCGACGCCGCCGGCGTCCCCGTGATCCAGAGCGTCTGGATCCCCCTGGCCGACGCCGCGATGTGCTCCCGCCTGAAGAGCAAGGGCTGCGCCGCGCTGCGGGCCCGCCAGGGCGAGCAGAACGCGCCCCCTGGCGGCCAGTCGAGCGGGTGGCAGAACTACCTGGACAAGGATCTGCGGCGCCTGCTCAAGCGGCCGGTCAAGGGCAAGTACAAGCTCACGTACTGCGGCAAGGGCAGCGTAAAGCGCTGTTCGAAGGATCTGTGGAAGGCGATCGACAAGGCCGTCCAGAAAGAGGCCAAGGTCAAGGGCCGCGGGCCCGACCCGACGAGCTGGCGTGATCCGGAGAGCAACGTGGCCATTCAGTTCTCGCCGCTCCCGCTCTTCGAGATGCAGTACACGAACAAGCCGAGCGGCATCCACCAGGTGCTCGACTTCACCCCCTGAGACGGTGAGTGCGGATGGACGCCCGAATGGTGGGCGCTCATCCGCACTCGACGCCGGTCGGCGGGGCGGGGCTCAGCCGGCCGCCGCCGTCTCGGTGAGACGGTACGCGGCGTTGATCAGCCCGATGTGGCTGAAGGCCTGCGGCATGTTGCCGATCAGCGACCCACTCGAGGTGTCGACCATCTCGGCCATGAGCCCCAGGTCGTTCGCGGTCCCGGCGGCCCGTTCGAACCACTCCTGCGCGCGCTGCCGCTCACCGCAGAGCGCGAGGCACTCCGCGAGCCAGAAGCTGCAGATGAGGAAGCCGTGCGGCTCACCCTCCCAGCGGTGCACCTGACCGTCCCCACCGAGCTCGCGCTCGATCACCTCGATGGTCGAGCGCATCCGCTCGTCGCTCGCCGCGCAGAACCCGACCAGAGGCATGACCAGGACGGAGGCGTCGAGGTGGTCGGAGTCGAAGGCGCCGCCGTAGGCGCCCCGCTCCGCACACCAGCCGCGGTCCTCGATCGCCGCGCGGATGTCGTCGCGGGCGGCGGTCCACCCGGCGACCCGGTCGGTGGCCCCGAGCGCGTCGGCCATCTGCACGGCGCGGTCGAGGGCGACCCAGCAGAGGACCTTCGAGCTGAGGTAGTGGCGCTCCTTGTCCCGCGCCTCCCAGAGCCCCGAGTCGGGTTCCATCCATTCCGCGGCGGCTCGGTCGGCCAGGCCGACGACGAGGTCGCGCTCGGGTGGTTCGAGCTCCCCGAGCGTCTCGCGCAGCTGGAAGGCGGCGTCGACGACCTCGCCGTAGACGTCGAGCTGACGCTGGTCCCAGGCCCCGTTGCCGACCCGGACGGGCGCGGAGTCCGCCCAACCGGGCAGGTGGTCGAGGGTCTGCTCGGCCATCACGCGCTCGCCCTCGACCCGGTAGACGATCTGCACGGCGCGGCCGTCGAGGTGCCCGGCGGCGTCCGCGATCCAGCCGAACAGCCGGGCGGCCTCGTCGGCGCAGGTGGAGATCCACAGCGCACGGACGGTGAGCGAGAGGTCGCGCAGCCAGGCGAAGCGGTAGTCGAAGTTCAGCTCGCCCCCGATCTCCTCGGGAAGCGAGGTGGTGGCGGCGGCGACCACCGCACCGGTGGGGCGGAAGGTCAGGCCCTGGAGGACGAGCGCGCTCCGCTTGACCAGATCGGCGTACTCGCCGTCGTACCCGTCGTGGGCCTGTGACCAGGCGCGCCAGCCCTCGAGCGTCTCCTCGATCCCGACGTCGGGCGGGCCGGCCGCGTCGGCGCGGGCCTCGGTGTAGCCCGCCCGCAGGAGCACCCGCTCTCCCGGGCGCACCGTCACCCGGCCGCGCGCGCCGCCGCCCTCGGTCTCGAGCCGGAACGGCGCACGGAGGGTGAGGTGCAACGGCCCGCCCCAGGTCTCCACCCCGCCGCCCATCTCGCGCGTGTGCGGGAGCGTGAGCCCGTACTCCATGCGCGGGGCGAAGACCGTCTCCATCTCCACCTCGCCCTTCGCGCCCTCGATGCAGCGCAGCAGGGTCTGGGGACTGTGGAGCCCGTGGTCGTCCCCCCGCGCGCCGGAGGTGAGCGCGAGTGCGTCGAGCACGTCGACCGTCCCGCTCGCGGTCGTGAAGGTCGTCCGCAGCACCAGGCTGCCGGGCTCGTAGGCGCGGGTGATCTCGTGCGGCTCCACCGGCCGCAGCGACCAGTGGCCCGCGTCGGCGCCGAGCAGGCAGCCGAAGACCGAGCCCGCGTCGAAGCGCGGGGGGCACCACCAGCACACGGTGCCGCCCCGGTCGACCAGAGCGGCGGTGTGGCAGTCCGAGAGGAACGCGAGGTCCCCGATCGCGGCGGGCGACGGGTGGGGCATCGCTGCGGGTACGGGCCGAGCCGGCGGGGCGGCTCAGGCCGCGACGGGGACCTTCTCGAGCGCGGCGGCGATGTCCTGCGCCGAGTCGAAGCTCAGCGAGAGGAAGTTGTTGTGCCAGTGGGCGATCTTCCCGTCGGGACCGACGATGACCACGGCGCGCTTGGTCATCTTCAGGCGCTTGGCCATCAGGCCGTACTGCTCGGCGACCGCGCCGTCGGTGTCGGCCAGAAGGGGAACGGTGAGCCCGTGGTTGGCCTTGAACGCCTCCTTGGAGGCTTCGTCCTTGGTCGAGATCCCGACGAGCTTCGCGTCCATCTCGCCGATCAGCCCGGCGCTGTCGCGGTAGGAGCACATCTGCTTGGTGCAGACCGAGGTCTGGTCCCCGGGGTAGAAGAGGAGCACCACCCGCTCGCCTCGGTGCTCGGAGAGCGTGAAGGTGCCGTCGGTGCCGGAGAGGGTGAAGTCGGGGGCGGTGTCGCCTACGGAGAGCTTGGCCATATGAAGGAACGTACGTCCCCGGACGGTGGCCGGATGCCCCAAACGGCGTCGGGTCACGTAGAACAGTGTTGTGACCACCACTCTCGCGCTCGCCGGCCCCGGCGACGTCCTCCCCCTCGCCGCGGCCGCCGTCGGCCTCTCCTTCCTCCTGCTCTGGCTCCTGAGCGTCGTCATCAAGGACGTCTCGATCGTCGACCCCGCGTGGGGACCGGCCTACGTGCTCGTCGCCTTCGTCGGCGTGCTCGCGGCCGACGGGGACGGCGCGCGGCGCGCCGTGCTCTTCGTCCTGGTTGCGGTCTGGGGCATCCGGCTCGGCGTGCATCTGGGGCGTCGCAAGCTCGGGGAGATCGGCGAGGAGGACAAGCGCTACGCCGCGATGCGCGAGAAGCGCGGAGACGGCGGGTTCGCGCTCTACTCGCTGGGAGTCGTCTTCGGCTTCCAGGCGTTCCTCGTGCTGCTGGTCTCCCTACCCGTCCAGGTCGGGGCGGCCTCAGGCGAGAGCCTGAACTGGCTCGTGGTCCCCGGGGTGCTGCTCTGGGCGGTCGGGCTCTTCTTCGAGGCGGTCGGCGACCACCAGCTCGACCAGTTCAAGCAGGATCCCTCGAACAAGGGCAAGGTCATGGACCAGGGACTCTGGCGCTACACCCGCCACCCGAACTACTTCGGAGACGCCTGCGTGTGGTGGGGCATCTACCTCGTCGCGCTCACCGTCTCCGGCGCCTGGTGGACCTTCGTCGGCCCGGTGGTGATGACCCTGTTCCTCACGAAGTTCTCGGGCGCGGGCCTCATGGAGAAGACGATCGGTAATCGGCGCGAGGGCTACGACGAGTACGTCGAGCGGACCAGCGGCTTCATCCCGCTGCCGCCGAAGTCGTGAGCGAGCGGTTCGTCGACGTCGGGCGGGGGATCGAGCTCTGCTACCAGGAGCTCGGGGCGCCCGGCGGTCCGACGGTGCTGCTCGTCATGGGGCTGGGCCTCGACCTGTGCTGGTGGCGGGACGCGCTCTGCGATCAATTCGTCGCCCGCGGATTCCGGGTCATCCGCTTCGACAACCGGGACGTCGGGCGCTCGACACACGTGACCGGGCCCGGGGTGAGCGGGGTGGGCTTCCTGCGGCGGAAGGCCACCGCGAGCTACACGCTCGCCGACATGGCCGACGACGCGGCCGGCTTGCTCGCCGTAGTGGCGCCTGAAGGCGCGCACGTCGTGGGCGCCTCGATGGGTTCGTTCGTCGGGCAGGAGCTCGCGATCCGCCACCCCGCGCGGGTGCGCTCGCTGCTTTCGATCATGGGGCGGCCCGGGGACGGCAGGTCGGGCAAGGTCGTCAAGACCAAGCTGTTCGAGTTCCTCCGGCCCGCCGCTTCGGACCCCGTCGAGGGGATGGTCGACGCGTTCCGTCGCATCGGCTCGAAGGAGCGCAGCGAGGAGGACGACGAGGACGTGCGGATCGCGGGCCGACGCGCGCTCCGGCGGGCGACGGGGGCCGACCCCGGGCGCCAGCTCGCCGCGATCCTCAACGAGCGCGACCGCACCGCCGACCTCGGCCGGCTCACGATGCCGGTCACCGTCCTGCACGGCCTCCGGGATCGGGTGATCCTGCCGAGTGGTGGCCGCGCGACCGCCGCGGCGGTGCCCGGCTCGACGCTCATCGAGGTCGAGGGCATGGGCCACGACCTGCCGCGCTGGGTGTGGCCGCGGCTG
>JACDAP010000471.1 GCA_013695395.1 Solirubrobacterales bacterium | reverse complement strand
TCGCGGACCTCGTGCGGCGCGAGCCGCGGCCGGGGCGCACGGGGCCGTGCCGACCGCAGGCGGGGTGGACGCCCGGCCGGGCGCGCGTGGGCGCGGTACGTTGCCGGGCGATGCGCACGATCCGCCTGTACGACACCGCCACGGGGGAGCTCCGGACGCTCGAGCCGCGCGAACCCGGGCGGGTCGGCATCTACGCCTGCGGGCCGACCGTCTACGACCGCATCCACGTCGGGAACGCGCGGCCCTTCGTCGTGTTCTCCCTGCTCAAGCGCTTCCTCGAGCACGAAGGCTACGACGTCACCCTCGTCGCGAACGTCACCGACGTCAACGACAAGATCTACGACGCAGCGCGCACGCAGGGGGTGGGTTCGGAGGAGCTCGCCGAGCGGATGACCGCCGCCTACCGCGCCGACACCGACGCGCTCGGGCTCGGGCGCCCCGACCACGAGCCGCTCGCGTCCGAGAGCATCCCGGGGATCGTCGAGCTCATCGCCGCGCTGATCGAGGCGGGGAGCGCATACGCCGTCGAGGGCGACGTCTACTTCCGTGTCCGCACCGACCCTCGCTACGGCAGCCTGAGCGGGCGCGACGTCGATCAGATGGACCAGGGCGAGGGTGTGGAGGGCGCCTCGCGCAAGGAGGACCCGCTCGACTTCGCGCTCTGGAAGGCCGAGAAGCCGCGGGAGGACACCGCATGGGACGCCCCGTGGGGGAGAGGGCGGCCCGGCTGGCACGTCGAATGCTCCGCCATGGCCGAGGCGGTCTTCGGCGCCGGGGTGGACATCCACGGCGGTGGCATCGACCTCGCCTTCCCCCACCACGAGAACGAGGCGGCGCAGACCCGGTGCGCCCGCGGACACGAGCTCGCGGGAATCTGGATGCACAACGGGATGCTCGAGACGGGCGCCGGTGCCGGCGGGGCGAAGATGTCCAAGTCGATCGGCAACGTGACGCTGCTGCCCGACGTGCTGGCCGAGCACGGCCGCGACGCGCTGATCGCCCTCTTCGTCGGCGGGCACTACCGTCAGCCGCTGCGGTTCGGGCCGGACCCGCTGGCGGACGCCGCGGGGCGCGTGCGGCGGATCCGAGAGGCGGGGCGCCGGCTCGTGGCCGGTCCCTCACCTGACTGGTCGGCGGAGCTGCTCGAACGCTTCCTCGCCGCGCTGGCCGACGACTTCACGACACCTGCGGCGCTCGCGGCCGTCGCCGACTGGGTGAGCGAAGCCAACCGGGCAGACGAGCCGGTGGGTCGCGACGACCTCGCCGTCATGCTGGGGTTGCTCGGGCTGGAGGCGCTGCTCGAGTCCGCGGCCGACGGACCAGCGGCGGAGCTCGTGGCGCTCGCCGAGGAGCGGGCGCGGGCCCGGGCCGCCAAGGACTTCGCGACTTCCGACCGTATCCGTGACGAGCTGCTCGCCGCCGGTTGGGTCGTGCGCGACGGTCCCGACGGCCCCGAACTGCTGCCCGCGCCGTGAGCGGTCGCGGACCCGGGCCGGGCCGCCCGCGAGGTGGCGAACGCTCGGCGGAGGCGACTCGCGATCGCATGTCGGATGTGCTGTACGGGCGGAACGCCGTCCACGAGGCGCTCCGTGCCGGACTTCGCCGTGTCCGCCAGGTCTGGGCGACCGAGCATGCGCTGCGTGAGCCCTGGCTGGCGGGTGGGCCCGGGCTCCCCGGTGCCGAACGGGCGACGGGCGAGGAGATCGAACGCCGCTGCGGGAGTGCGGGCCACCAGGGCGTGTGCGCGCTCGCGGACCCCTATCCCTACGCCGATCCCGTCGTCCTCCTGGGTGAGCCGGATCCGCTGTTGCTCGTGCTCGACGAGATCCAGGACGTGCAGAACCTCGGGGCGATCTGCCGGACGGCCGAGTGCGCCGGCGCAACCGGCGTGGTGATACCAGAACGCAGGTCTGCGGAGGTGACGCCCGCGGCGTGCAAGGCGAGCGCGGGGGCGGTCGAGCACATGGCGATCGCCCGTGTCCGCAACGTCGCGGACTTCCTCGGGGACGCCAAGCAGCGCGGGATCTGGTGCTACGGCGCGGCCATGGAGGGTGCCGTGCCCTGGACCGAACCCGACTACCGGGGTGGGGTGGCGCTCGTGCTCGGTGCTGAGGGCAAAGGGCTGCGACCGCGCGTTGCGGCGGCCTGCGACCAGTTGGTGGCGCTGCCGCTGCACGGTCGCATCGACTCGCTGAACGTCAGCGCGGCAGCCGCCGCGCTCGTCTACGAGATCGTCCGCGGCCGGGCCTGACCGCCGTTGACCGCGGGGCGAGCGAGCATCGGCGGGCGTAGCAGACGGCCCGGATGCACGCGGTCTTGCACACAGTGTCGAATTCGCTTGACTTCACGTCCACGTGCTGGCAGGTTGCCACTCACATAACCGTCAAGTCGAGCTTCACGTTGAGCGTGAGGGTCGGGTTCGGCGGCAACATCATCTTTCAGATGGCGCCAGGGGAGGAGTGCGTCACTGAGCTCTCTCCACCTGCCCGCGGGCAGGAGAAAAGGAAGCTCGTGGCCCGTCTCTCCACATACGCTCAGCAGCAGCCCAAGGTCGAGGACTCGTTCCTCATCGCCCTCGCCAAGCAGGGTGATCCGACCGCCTACGACCGGATCGTCCGCCGCTACTACGGGTTCGTCCGGCTCAAGGCCTCGTCCTACTTCATCGCCGGCGGCGACTCCGACGATCTCATCCAGGAGGGGCTCGTCGGCCTCTACAAGGCGGTCCGGGACTTCCGGACCGACCGGGAGTCGAGCTTCCGGAACTTCGCGGAGCTCTGCATCACGCGGCAGATCATCACCGCGGTCAAGACGGCGACGCGCAACAAGCACACGCCGCTCAACCAGTACGTCTCCTTCTCGTCCTCGCCGACCTCGGCGGGCGAGGGCGAGCCGACGCTCGAAGAGGTCATCGCCGGGCCGACCGTGCACGACCCGGTCAACCAGGTGATCTCGACCGAGGAGCTCGCGTCGCTCGTCGCCTGCCTCGGCTCGCAGCTCTCAGATCTCGAATCACGGGTGCTGTCGCTCTACCTCGACGGGTATTCCTACGAGCAGGTCGGTGAGCGGCTCGACTGCGACGCCAAGACCGTCGACAACGCCCTCCAGCGCGTCAAGCGCAAGGTCGGGGTCCACCTCTCGAGCCGGAACGTCCTGTTGTAAGAAGTCGTACTACCCTTGGCGCCGTGAACGCCTTCGAGATCGTCCTGATCGTCCTCGCCGTGGTGCTTTTCGTCTTCATCGGCGGCGGGATGGTGGTGGCGGCCCGCCGAGCGCGGCAGGCCGAGGCGGCGCTCAAGGCGAAGATCGCCGACGCCGACCACGCCCTCGCCGCCGCCCACGCCGGCGACAACGGCTGGGACGCCGAGCACATGGAGGCCGCCGCCCGTGCCATATGGCGCAGCGGCGACGAGGAGGACGAGCCCATCGCCGAGGCCCATCTCGTCCAGGTCATCGACCGCCCGGGCACCGACGCCGACGAGGCCGTCTACAAGCTCGTGGGGACCGACGGGACCGAGCGCGACGTCCGCATCCGGCGCACCGGCGACGCCTGGACGCCCTGAACGCTGCGCCATCCCCACCCCGCAGGCGGCCGGAGCCGAGGCCGCCGGCCACCCAGCCGGCCGACCGCCTCGCAGCGACGCCGAGCGTACGGTCAGCCGAGCGCGCCGGGCCGTGCGAACCCGTCTCGCACACTCGCGAACTCCGGCGTCCACCCGAGCTCCGCGCGGGCCTTCGCGTTGGAGGCGCCCCGCTGGCGCTCGGCCATGC
>JACDAP010000470.1 GCA_013695395.1 Solirubrobacterales bacterium | reverse complement strand
ACGAGGCTCCAGGTGGCGTCTGCGGGGCCGTAGCCGAGCTGGCCGGCGAGGCTCAGCACCGCGAGCGCGAACGGCAGCAGCGCCACCAGGCCGAGCCCGACGGCGAGCGCTCGGGGCAGCCGGACCTCGGGCGCGACCCCGAGCAGCCAGAGATGCGCGGGCAGCACGAGCAGCGCCGCCGCCCAGGGGTTCCGGACCCAGAGGACGAAGCTCACGAAGCTCACCACGATCATCGCCGCCGCGGCGTGCCCGTTCCCGGGGAGCGCCTCGGCGTCCTTCCCCCTCAGGAGCAGCGGCCGCAGCGCGTACCAGGCGAGCGCGAAGGCGAGCACCAGGGCACCGACGACCCCGACCGCCGTCGAGCCGCCGGGGAGCGCACTCTCCGGCACCGGCGCCCCCGGTCTCGCCGGGATCAGCCCCGACAGCCCGAGCAGCACGGCGGCCACCCAGACGGCGAGGAACGGGAGCGCGAAGGCGAGCACCCAGCGCAGCCCCAACCCGACGGGTTGCTTCCTGCGGCGCACCCGGGCGAAGCCGTCGAGCGTCGCGATCCAGACGGGCAGCAGGGCCGCGCCGACGAGCAGCAGGACCGCCCAGCCCGGCAGCACCTTGCGGAGGGTGACCAGGCGGGACTCGGGCCCGGAGGCGATGTCCGGCCCCGCGTCGAGCGCGGAGATCGCGCGCAGGGCGGAGCGCCCGAACACGCCGAGCCGCTGCTCGGAGACCGCGGCGCCGGCCTCCGGCGGGCGCTCCCCGGAGGCGGACAGCAGGACCGCCGGCAGGCCGGCCTCGAGGAAGGCGCCCTGCTCGCCGACCGTCATCGGAAAGGCCAGCCGCGCCCACTGCGCACCCGCGCGGGGCGCTCCCGGGTTCTGGCCGGTCTCGCCTCGGACCGCCGCGGCGACCGTGCGTTGTAGGCGCAGAGGTGCGACGCCCTCCCCGTTCGACCAGCCCACCACCCACGGCTTGCGCAGGCTGCGCGAGGCGACGTCACCGAGGACGAGCACCGCGTCGACCGGGGTGTCGAGGTCGTCGATCGCCGCCCGGGCTCCCGCCAGGCCGCCGCTCCCGCCCGACGTCGAGACGAAGGTGATGCTGCGACTCAGGCTGCCGGTGCTCGCCACCCGTGCGAGCTCGAGGAGGGCCGCCGTGCCCGAGAGGGCCGCCTCCGACACGGGCCCGGCCGCGTCTCGGTGCGCGACCACCACCAGGCCCGGACCCGGCTTCCCGGGGCGGGTGGCGATGACGGTCTCGAGCTCCTGCTCGCCGTCGATCGTCTGCGCGGTGGTCCGGGAGCGCGTCACCGTGCCCGGGCCGAGCGCGGCGAGGTCGCGGGCGACCCGGTCGGCGAGCGCCGCGTCCTCCGCGCTCCCCGGCCGTCGGGATCCGAACGCCTCCGTGAGCCGGCCCAGGTTCGCGAAGGCGGCCTCACCGTCGAAGGCGTCGGGCGCGAGGCTCGTGCTGATCGCCCGGGGCTGGGACTCCAGCGAGAAGGCGGCCACGAGGACGGCGATGAGCAGCGGCACGAAGGCAGCGCGGTAGACGCGCAGGTCCAGCATCAGGAGCGAGGGTACGTCCTGGCGGGCTACCCTGGTGCACAGGCTCAGAATTGACACCATGTCCCATCGCCCTCCGCGCATTCTGCTGGCCGACGACGAGCAGACCATCCAGACGCTCCTGAGCTTTCCGCTCGAGAAGGACGGCTACGAGGTCGTCCGTGCCTCCGACGGTCGCGAGGCGATCGCCCGCTTCGGCGAGCAGGCCTTCGACCTCGTCATCCTCGACGTGATGATGCCCCGCATGGACGGCTTGGAGGTCTGCCGCAAGCTCCGCGCGCGAAGCTCCGTGCCGATCATCATGCTGACCGCGAAGGCCGAGGAGATCGACAAGGTCCTCGGGCTCGAGCTCGGAGCCGACGACTACATCACCAAGCCCTTCTCGATGCGCGAGTTCCGCTCCCGGGTGAAGGCAGTGCTGCGCCGCTCCGGCATGAGCCAGACGCCGACCGACCCGGACGCAAGCGAGGTCCTCGCCACCCACGAGCTGAAGCTCGACCCGTCCAAGCGGGCCGTCGAGGTCCGCGGGGAGCCCGTCGCGCTCACCTTCGTCGAGTTCGAGATCCTCCACGCGCTGGCCTCGGCACCCGGTCGTGTCTTCACGCGCGACATGCTGCTCACCCGGATCTGGGGCGACTCGGCCTACCGCGACCCGCGGACCATCGACGTCCACATCCGCCACCTGCGGGAGAAGTTCGAGCTCGACGCGAAGGAGCCCGAGTACCTCTTCACCGTGCGCGGGGTCGGCTACCGCTTCCGCGACACCACCGACGGATAGCCGCCCCTTGCGCTCGTTGCGCGCCCGCCTCACGCTCGGGTTCTTCACGATCACGCTCGCGGCGGTCGCCCTGGTCTCGGTTGCGGTTCTGCCGGGCCTGCAGTCCCGCCTGATCGACGCCAAGCTGGCCGACCTGGCCGAGCTCGCCCGGCAGTACGCACCCGAGCTGCGCAAGGCGGTCGGGACGAGCCTGCCGCAATCCGAGCTCCAGGATCTCGTCGGGCGCACCGCGGATCTCACGGGCTCACGGGTGAGCGTGCTGCTCGTCGTCACCTCCGACGGGGAGATCACCGTCGAGGCGGGAACCGACTCCGCCACCGAGCGCGACATCACGCTCGACTTCTCGGTCGCCATCGAGGCGGCCACCAGCGGCCGGGTCTCGCGGGGGACGGAGGCGGGACCGAACGGGCAGGTCGGGGAGGTCGCGGTGCCGTTCCTGTTCCGCAACCCGGAATCCGGTCGCCGTCGCGTGGGCCGGGTCGCGGTCTTCTCGAGCCCGCTGCGCGACGTCGAGGCGAGTGTCGCCGTGGTCCGCGATCGGACGCTGGTGGCCGGCAGCGCGGCGAGCCTGCTGGCCCTGCTGGCCGGGTTCCTCGTGGCCCGGCGCCTCACCCGGCGGCTCGAGGCGGTCCAGGCCGGGGCGGGCCGCGTGGCCGGTGGCGACTTCTCGGCGCGCTTCCCGGTCGACCGCGAGGACGAGATCGGTGAGCTCGCCCGCACCCTCGACAACATGCGCCGTCAGCTCGCCGAGCTGGACTCGGCCCGCAAGCGCTTCATCGCCACCGCCTCGCACGAGCTGCGCACACCGATCTTCTCGCTCGGCGGCTTCCTCGAGCTGCTGGCCGACGAGGAGCTCGATCCGCAGACCAGGCAGGAGTTCCTGCGCCACGTGCGTGCCCAGGTCGATCGGCTGAGCCGCCTGGCGGTCGACCTGCTCGACCTCTCCAAGCTGGAGGCCGGCTCGCTGGAGCTGCGCCCCGAGTCCACCGACGTCGCCGAGCTCGCCCGCCGCGTCGCCCACGAGTTCCACCCCGCCCTGGCCGCGCACGACTCGCACCTGGAGGTCCGCGTGCCCGAGGACGTCGTGGAGGTCGACTGCGATCCCGAACGCGTGGCGCAGGTCATGCGGATCCTCATCGACAACGCGATCACCCACACGCCGAGCGGGACGGACATGGTCGTGAGCGCCTCCCGCCGCGGCGACGCGGTCCGCTTCGGCGTCGGCGACTTCGGGCCCGGGATCCGGCGCGCGATGCTGCCGCACATCTTCGAGCCGTTCATCACCTCCGACGACGCCCAGGGCTCCGGGCTCGGGCTCGCGATCGCCCACGAGCTGGCCGAGCGGATGGCCGGGGAGCTGCTCGTGGAGAGCCAGCCCGGGCGGACCACCTTCACCCTGCAGCTGCCGGCACGGCCGACGCCGCCGCGACCCGCTGCGCCCCCGGTCGTGACCGAGGCGTGAGGGCCGGTGCAGCGAGAAGTGTGGCGGGTACCCTCCAGAGCGGATGCCCGCCAGCAGCAACCGCCTCGTCCTCGTCTCCAACCGGGGGCCGGTGACCTTCCAGGACGACGGCACGGTCACCCGCGGCGGGGGCGGCCTCGTCACCGCGCTCACGGGGCTCGCCTCGCACCGCGAGGCCACCTGGATCGCCTCGGCGATGACCGAAGCCGACGCGGAGCGCGCGCGGGAGGCGGGGGGCCGGGCGATCGACGTCACCTCGCCGGCCGGCGGCGAGTACCAGGTGCGGCTGGTCGCCTCCGACCCCGAGGCCTACGACCGCTTCTACAACATCTTCGCCAACCCGCTGCTCTGGTTCATCCAGCACTACCTGTGGGACCTGTCCAACGCTCCGGACATCCGCCGCAACGAGACCGACGCCTTCGAGCTCGGCTACCAGGTGGTCAACGACGACCTGGCGCGCGCGGTGATCGACGAGATCTCGGGCGAGGAGGAGCCTGTCGTGATGGTCCACGACTACCACCTCTACACGCTGCCCGGAATCGTGCGGGCGGCCCGGCCGGACGCGTTCCTGCACCACTTCATCCACATCCCGTGGACCCAGTCGGACGCCTGGAAGGTGCTCCCCCGGCCGATCCGCGACGAGATCTACCGCGGCATCCTGGCGAACGACATCATCGGCTTCCACACGAACGCCTACCGCCGGAACTTCCTGCAGTGCTGCGACGACCTCATCGACGAGATCGAGGTCGACCACGCAGAGGGGGTCGTCCACATCGGTGGCCGCGAGGTCTGGGTGCGCCACTATCCGCTGCCGATCGACGCGGAGGCGACGCGCAAGCTGGCCGGCCGCAAGCGGGTGCTCGAGCTCGAGGAGACGCTCAAGAGCCGGCGGCGCGAGCACCTGATCCTGCGGGTCGACCGGGCGGACCTCTCGAAGAACGTGCTGCGCGGCTTCTCCGGCTTCGACCTGTTCCTCGAGCAGCACCCCGAGTTCTCCGAGCGGGTCACCTTCATGGCCCAGCTGATGCCCTCGCGCACGGACATCCCCGAGTACGCGGAGTACCTCGAGCGGATCGAAGCCCTCGTCGCGGTGGTCAACCACCGGCACGGCACGCCCGACTGGATGCCGATCCAGCTGAAGCTCCGCGACGACCTCGAGGAGGCCGTGGCCGCCTACAAGAACTACGACGTGCTGCTGGTCAACGCGATGTTCGACGGGATGAACCTCGTCGCCAAGGAGGGCCCGCTGCTCAACCAGCAGGCCGGCGTCTCGATCCTCTCCCGCCACACCGGCTCGCACGAGGAGCTCGGCGAGTTCGCGCTGAGCGTGAACCCGTTCGACATCCAGGAACTCGCAGACGCGATCCACTCCGCGCTGACCATGGGCCGCGAGCGCAGGCAGGAGCGGCTCGACGGGCTTCAGGCGATCGTCACCGCGCGTGATCCGGGTGACTGGATCGACGACCAGCTGGCGGACATCCGCATGAAGGCGGGCGCGACCGCCGGCCGACGTCCCGGCCGGAGCCGCCCGCGTCGGTCCGACGCCGGTAAGCGCGGTCGGTGAGAACGCACGCCGGCTCGGTTCAGCCCGACCGGCGGCGCGGGAACTCGGAGGTCGCCGGCCCGAACTCTCGCTGCCCCTGGTGTGCGGGCACGGGCGACGGGTCCCGCCCAGGCGCGGGGGCCGCGGCTCGTGGCGTCGCGGGCCCCGGTGCGGCGGTGACGGCCCGCGCGGTGCTCGGCACAGGCGCAGCGGAGCCGGGCGTTGGCGCCGGGGCGACCCTCGTGGTCGTCGGGCGTCTCCGGGGAGGAGTCGCTGCACGAGCCGCCGTGGTGCCTGGGGCCGCGGCCCGAGTGCGCTCGCGCCGGCTGCTGCCTCGGGACCGGCCCGTGCCGCCGCGCCCCTGCGTTCTCCGTCCCGACCCGTCGGAG
>JACDAP010000278.1 GCA_013695395.1 Solirubrobacterales bacterium | reverse complement strand
AGGTCGAGCAGGATCAGGTCGGGGCGGAGCCGCTGGGCCAGGATGATCGCCTCGGCGCCGCTGAAGGCACGTACCACGGCGTAGGCCGGGATGGGCAGGAACGCGGCGATCACCTCGACCGCCTTGGGATCGTCGTCGACGACGAGGATGGTCCGGGTGCGCTCCTCGACGGGGTGTAGGCCGAGGTTGGCGAGAGAGGCCTTCAACTGGGTCCGGCTGATCGGCTTCTGCAGGACGGCGGCGGCGCCACCGTTCAGCGCCAGGTTGCTGTCGACGACCCCGGCGATCACGACGACCGGCACGTGGCCGAGGCTGCTGCTCTCGCGGATGCGCTCGAGGAACTCCCAGCCGTCGATGCCGGGGAGCTGGAGGTCGAGGGTGATGAGGCTGAGGACCTGCTCCGGCGCCATCAGCAACGCGTCCTCGGCGGTGCCGGCGAGGAGGACGGTGAACCCCTCGGCCTCGAGGAGGAGACGAACCAGGTCGGCGGCGCGTTCGTCGTCCTCGACCACCAGTGCGACGCGCTGGTGGGTTCCGACGACGGCCTCGTGCGACGGCGGCTCGACGACCAGGGTGGTCGCGGCGCTGACGCGTTGGGGAGTCTTGGCCACGTGACCGGCGCTCACCATCGGCAGCCACACCGCGAACCGTGCGCCCTCACCCTCGGCGCTGGCCACGGCAACGGTCCCGCCCTGGAGCTCGACCAGCTGTTTGACCATCGCCAGCCCGAGACCCGTGCCCTCGAACTTGCGGGCCAGGCTGCTGTCCACCTGGCTGAACGGCTGAAAGAGCTTCGCCATGTTCTCCTGAGAGATCCCCATGCCGGCGTCCGTGACGCACAGCTCGAGGAACTCCTGGTCCTCGCTGTCGGTCAGTGCGAAGCCGTGCACCGGCCAGGCACCGTCGAAGGTGCCCACGGACGTGCGGTGGACGCGCCGGGCGCTCAGGGTGACGTGGCCGGAGGGATCACTGAACTTCACCGCATTCGAGAGGAGGTTGTAGACGATCTGCTTCGTCTTTCTCATGTCGAGCTGCGGCGTACCGAGGTCGTCGGCGGTCTCGAGCTCGACCTGGATCCGCTGGGCGGCGGCTTTCTCCCTCACGATGGAGAGGCTGTTGGCGAGGAGGTTGCGGAGATCGACCGACTCGAGCTCGAGGTGCATCATCCCCGCCTCGACCTTCGAGAGGTCCAAGATGTCGTTGATCAGCGAGAGGAGGTGCTGCCCGCTCGTGAAGATGTCACCGACGTACTCGTGCTGGCTCTCGCTCAGCTCGCCCATCAACCCGTCGCTGAGCGCCTCGGAGAACCCGATGATCGCGTTGAGCGGCGTTCGCAGCTCGTGTGACATCGTCGCCAGGAACTCAGACTTCATGCGGCTGGCGTGCTTCAGCTCGACGTTCTTCTCCTGCAGCGTGCGTTCGAAGCTCTTGCGCTCTGTCACATCGCGGGCGGCGGCGAACACCCCTTGAAGCTTGCGGTCGCGGTCGTGGAACGTGGCGGCGTTGTAGGACACCACCGTTTCCTCCCCGTTCTGCGCTCGCACGGTCAACTCGTAGTTCCGCACCTTGTTCTCGGAGAGCACGCGCTGGATTGCCGTGTCGGCGAGGCCCGGATCGGTGAAGAAGTTCCTGCACGGGGTGCCGATCAGCTCCGATCGCGTGCGACCGGTGAGCGTCATCATCTGCTGGTTGACGTCGGAGATGATGCCTTGGGGGTCGGTCATCATCAGGGCGTCGATGTTCGACTCGATCAAGGACCGGGTGTAGAACTGCTGATCGGCGAGTTGCTGGTCGAGGAGTGCCTGGGCGGCCTCGACCTGCTTGCGAGCGGTGTTGTCGGTACCGATGAGCAGATAGCCGATGATCTCGTCGCTAGCGTTGCGAAGGGCTGTGACCGAGACCATGGCAGGGAAGCGGCTGCCGTCCTTGCGGATGTAGGTCAGCTCGTAGATGTCCTCGATGCCGCGCGACGCCTTGAAGACAAGGGCCTCGAATCCCGGCGTGATCGGTGTGTCGAGCTCAGCGCTCAGCTCGGCGGCGCGGGCGATGAGCTCCTGCGGATCCGAGATGTCGGCCGGCGTGATCTTGTCGAGCACGTCCGAAGCGGCGTAGCCGAGCATGCGCTCGGCGCCGACGTTGAAGATCTGGATGACGCCCTTGTCGTCCGTGGCGATGCTCGAGAAGTACGCGCTGTTGAAGATGGCGTCCTGCAGGGCCCCGGTCTTGATCGCCTCGTCCCGCAGGCGTCGAGAGGTCGTCATCTGTGGCCCAGAGCGATGTGGGAGACGTCGAGAGCCGCGACGGTTGTGGCCGCACGCAGCTGTGTTGCTAACGAGTAGCTCTCGAGGACGGACGGCGACCTCGCCGCTGTCGCGGTGAGGTCGATCCCGTCGCCGTCGCCGTCGTCGAGTCGGTTCAGGTTCGCGAGGAAGGAGCACTGGTCGACGTCGTCGCGAACCGGTCGGCGGGACCGGCTCATTGCTCGTCGCGGTCGTGGTCCTCGGCCGTCCCGGTGGACCAGCGCCGGAGAGCCAACTGGAGTTCGTTCACCCGAAGCGGTTTGGTCAGGTACTCGTCGAGACCGGCGCTGATCGCGATCCCGCGATCGCCGTCCATGTCACGCGCGCTCAATCCGATGATCGGGGTACGCCGCCCCTCCGCCGCCTCAATGGCACGAATCTGCGCGGTTGCCTCGAAGCCATCCATACCCGGCATCATGATGTCCATCAGGATCACGTCGAAGCGTCCCGCCGTGCAGGCAGCGACCGCCGCGGCGCCGGAGTTGACGATCTCGACCTCATGCCCGAGCTTGTTGAGCGTCCCGACGACGAGCACCTGGTTCATGCGGTTGTCATCGACTGACAGCACCTTCATGAC
>JACDAP010000277.1 GCA_013695395.1 Solirubrobacterales bacterium | reverse complement strand
GCGTGGAGCACCGCGGTCGAGGAGCTCGAGCTGCACGTCGAGGTCTCCGGCGAACTCGACCCCGAGCTCTTCGCCAGCGGGGTGATGTCCCCGGTCTACTTCGGCTCGGCCGTCTCGAACTTCGGCGTGCGGATCCTGCTCGACGCGCTCGTGGACCGCGCGCCTGCGCCGGCGCCCCGGGCGGGCATCGGGGAGAGCGAGGCCCGCCCGCTGGCCGAGCCGTTCGCGGCCCAGGTCTTCAAGGTCCAGGCCAACATGGACCCGCGACACCGGGACCGCGTCGCCTTCCTACGGGTCTGGTCGGGGCAGTTCGAGCGCGGGATGCGCGCGGTCAACGCGCGGACCGAGCGACCCTTCACGATCTCCCACGCGCACGAGGTCTTCGGCGACGAGCGCACCGTGCTCGACGCGGCGTTTCCCGGCGACGTCATCGGCGTCGTCGGTGCCGGCGACCTGCGAGTCGGCGACACGCTCCACGCCGAGGGCAGCCCGGTCGAGTTCCCGCCGATCCCCACGCTCGCACCCGAGCACTTCGTCACGATCCGCAACCGCGACACCTCCCGGCACAAGCAATTCCACAAGGGGCTGGAGCAGCTCGCCCAGGAGGGCGTGATGCACGTCCTGCGGCGCGACGTCGTCGCCGACCCGACGCCGGTGCTCGCCGGGATCGGGCCGCTGCAGTTCGAGGTCGCCGTCGAGCGGATGCAGGGCGAGTTCGGCTGCACCGTCGGGCTCGACCCCACGCCGTGGCGCGTCGCCCGGCGCACCGACGCCGCGGGCGCCGAGGTGCTCAAGCGGATCCGCCGCGGCGACGTGCTGCACTCAGCCGATGGGGCGATCCTCGCGCTCTTCACCTCCGAGTTCCTGATGGAGCTCGTCGAGCGGGAGAATCCCGAGGTCACGCTCGACAAGATGCTCCAGCGCTGAGCCGCGGGTTGAGTCCCACCGCGACGGGTAGAGACCGGAGCATGATCGGTGCACTCATCCTCGGCCTCGTAGCGGGCTACATCGCGAAGGCGCTCGTCCCCGGGAAGGATCCGGGTGGCTTCTTCGTCACGATCGCGATCGGTCTGGTCGGCTCGCTCGTCGGCTTCTTCTTCTTCACCTCGGTGCTCGGGATCGGCGACAACGACATCTTCGACCTCGGCGGTCTGATCGGGGCGATCATCGGCACGGTGGTCGTGCTCGTCGCCTACAAGAAGCTCGCCGCACCGAAGGGCGCAGCCGCCTGAGCGTCGAGGGGCGCCGCGCGCGTCCATAGAGTCCGCGGGATGGACCTCGCCATCCTCGACGGCACGGTGCAGCCCGCGAGCACCGCGACGATCTCGATCCTCGACGAGGGGCTGCTGCGCGGCGACGGGGTCTTCGAGGTCGCCCGCCTCTACGCCGGGGTGCCGTACGCGCTCGAGGAGCATCTCGAGCGGATGGCGCGCTCGGCCGAGAATCTCCGACTGCCGCTCGACGTCGCTCAGGTGCGTGCGGACATCGCGGCGCTTCTCGCCGCGGCCGGGCCCGTCGACATGGCGCTGCGGCTCTTCGTCACCCGGGGTGGGCGCCGTGTCGGCCTGCTCGAGCCGATCCCGGAGCGTCCGGCGACGATCGCCCTGGCCACCGTCGCCTTCGCGCCCTCCCGCGTGATGGACGCGGTCAAGTCGCTGTCCTACGGGGCGAACATGCTGACCCGTCGCCTGGCGCAGGAGCAGGGCGCCGACGACGCGCTGCTGCTCACCCCGCACGGACGTGTGCTCGAGGGCCCCACCGCCGCGTTCTTCGCGGTCCTGGGCGGCGAGCTCGTGACGCCACCGCTCTCCGATCACATCCTCGACTCGATCACCCGGCGGAAGGTCTTCGCGGTGTCGGACGCCCGCGAGCAGGTGCTCACGCGGGACGACCTGCCACATCTCGACGAGGCGTTCCTCGTTTCGACGCTGCAGAACGCCCACCCGGTCCACGCGATCGACGGGACCGCGCTTCCGGCGGCGCCCGGCCCGCGGGCGCGGGAGGTCGGCGCGGCGGTCGGCGAGCTCATCGAGCGGGAGCTCGCGGCGTGAAGGTCCTCACCGTCATCGGGAACCGCCCGCAGTTCGTGAAGGCCGCGGCCGTCTCGCGGATCCTCCGCGAGCAGGCGGAGGAGGTGCTGGTGCACACCGGGCAGCACTACGACGACGAGATGAGCGCGGTCTTCTTCTCCGAGCTCGGTGTGCCGCCCCCGGCGCTCGAGCTCCAGCTCGGCACCGGCACGAACACCGAGCAGACCGCGCGGATGCTTTCGGCGCTCGCGCCGGTGATCGCGGAGGAGCGGCCGGACTGCGTCCTCGTCTACGGCGACACGAACTCGACGCTCGCCGGAGGCCTCGCCGCCGCGCAGGCCGGCGTGCCTGTGGCCCACGTGGAGGCGGGCATGCGCTCCTTCGACCGGGCGATGCCGGAGGAGCTCAACCGTGTCCTCACCGACCACCTGAGCACGCTGCTGCTCTGCTCGAGCGACGCGCCCGCCGCGCACCTCGCCGCCGAGCGGGTGGTGGGCCGGGTCGAGGTCGTGGGTGACGTCATGGTCGACGTCGCTCTGCTCGTGCAACCCCGGGCGCTCGCCGATGACGCCCCCCTGCGCGACGCGGGGGTCACGCCGGGCGAGTACGTGCTCGCGACCGCCCACCGGGCAGGGAACGTCGACGACCCGGCGCGGCTTGCGCAGCTGGTTGAGCTCTTGATGGCGCTCCCGCTGCCGGTGGTCCTCCCGCTGCATCCGCGGACGGGCGCACGCCTCGATGCGGCCGGCCTGCTCGACGGCGTGCTGGCGGCCGAGCACGTCCGCGTCACGCCGCCGCTCGGCTACCTCGCTTTCACCGCGCTGCTCACCCGCGCACGGGCGATGCTCACCGACTCCGGTGGCGTGCAGAAGGAGGCCTACCTGGCCGGGGTCCCCTGCGTAACCCTGAGGGACACCACCGAGTGGACCGAGACGGTCGAGACGGGCTGGAACGTCCTCGTCGATCTGGACCGCGATGCGACGCTCGCCGCGCTCGATCGCCCGCTCCCTGCGGAGCGCCCGCAGCTCTACGGCGACGGGCACGCCGGCGAGCGCGTGGTCGCCGCGCTCCTGGAGTCCTTTCCGCGGCTGTCCGCCTGACGCTGAGAGCGGATCAGCGCCCGACTGGTGGACGCTCATCCGCTCTCAGCACCCTGCGAACGCTGAGTGCGGATCAGCGCCCGAATGGTGGGCGTTCATCCGCGCTCAGCAACGAGCGGGCCGCTCAGGGGCGGCCGATGCGGCGCAGCGCGACGCCCGCCGCGGCGAACGGTGCCGGGTCGAGCACGCCGCGCCCGTCGACCACGATGCGCGCACCGGGCAGCTCGGCGGGGGTGAGCGAGGCGTACTCGGCGTGATCAGCCTGGAGGACGGCGGCGTCGACCGGCTCTCCGGTCCAGGCAGAGAAGCCAAGCGCCGCGAGTTCGGTGGCGTCGTAGAGCGGGTCGGCGGCGACCGGCCGGGCACCGCGGAGGGTGAGTTCGTCCCGGAGGCCGTAGGCGCCGGAGAACGCCGTCTCCTTCACGCCGCCCCGGTAGGCAACGCCCAGGATCAGGACCGTTCTGTCGGCGACCGGACCGAGGAGGTCCACCGCGTAGGCGGGCATCGCCTCGTTGACCTCCCGGGCCGCGGCGGGCAGCCGGGCGGCCGGGTCGCCGGCGAGGTAGAAGCGCGGGTAGACCGGGATGCAGTGGCCGCCGACGGCGACCCCGGGCCGGTGGATGTGGCTGAACGGCTGGGAGTTCGCCGCGTCGATCACGGCCTGCACGTCGAGCCCGAGTTCGTCCGCGTGGCGGGCGAACTCGTTGGCCAGGGCGATGTTCACGTCGCGGTAGGTCGTCTCGGCGAGCTTGGTCAGCTCGGCCGCTTCCGCACCGCCCATCCCCCGGACCTCGACGTCAGGGAGGAACCGCGCGTAGAGCTCGACCCCGCGTATCTCGCCCGCCGCCGACAGCCCTCCCACGAGCTTCGGGTAGGTGGCGAGGTCGGCGAAGATCCGGCCCGAGAAGACGCGCTCGGGGGAGAAGACGACGTGGAAGTCCTCGCCCTCTCGCAGCCCGCTGGCCGCTTCCAACGCGGGGGCCAGCCGGCTGCGGCTCGTGCCCACCGGCACCGTCGTCTCGAGGGCGATGGTCATCGGTGGCCCGTCGCCGGTCGCGCCCTCGCGAAGTCCCGCGCCGACGTCGGCGATGACGGCGTCGAGGATCCGCCAGTCGATCTTCACCTCTGCGTCGACCATCAGCGGCGGAACGAGGATCACGAGCTCCGGCCGGGACGCGATCGCGGCGCGTGTGTCGGTCGTCGCCTGGAGGTGGCCCGGTCCGTCGCCGAGCACGACCTGCTGCAGCACGTCGGCGAGATCGGCCTCGCCGGGAAACGGCTCCTGCGCCCCGTTGACCGCGTCGACGACCCGCTCGTCGATGTCGCAGCCGATCACCTCGTGGCCACAGGTCGCTAGTTGAGCGGCCAGCGGCAGCCCGATCTTCCCGAGCGCGACGACGACCGCCCTCACAGGCGCACGGTCTCCCCGGAGGAGGCGGCGGCGAGCACGGCCTCGGCGGCGAGCACCGTCCCGAGCCCCTCGTCGAGCGTCACGACCAGCGCGTCGTCGTCGCCGGCCACGTAGTCGCAGAACGCCTCGAGCTCGACGAGCAGCGGCTCACGGCGTGAGAGCGCGTAACGGGTCATGTCGCCCTCGCTCACCCCGCGCTGGGCCTGGGTGTCACTCCACTCGCTCGTCACCTCGCCGTTGGCGAAGAACGTCAGGTCGCTCGTCAGCGTGTCGGCGACGAGCATGCCCTTCTCGCCGAGGATCCGCGTGCGGCGCACCTTCGTGGGGGACAGCCAGTCCACGTTCACGTTGAAGGCGATTTCGGAGGCGAGGCGGCCGGTGACGAGGACGAGGTCCTCATGCTCACGGCCCATCCGATGCTGCGTCTGGGCGGCCACCCGCTCGATCGGCGCGCCGCCGAGCCAGCGGACGAGATCGAGGTCGTGCGTGGCGAGATCCTTCACGACGCCCACGTCGCGGATCCGGGCGGGGAAGGGGCCGACGCGCTCGGTGGCGATCATGAAGACCTCTCCGAGCTGCCCCTCGCCGACGCGGCGACGCAGCTCGAGCAGGGCCGGGTTGCAGCGCTCGACGTGACCGACCGCCGCCCTGACGCCGGCGGCATCGAC
>JACDAP010000266.1 GCA_013695395.1 Solirubrobacterales bacterium | reverse complement strand
CGGCTGTGCAGGTAGAAGACGTCGCCCGGGTAGGCCTCGCGACCTGGCGGGCGGCGCAGCAGCAGCGACATCTGGCGGTAGGCGTAGGCGTGCTTGGTGAGGTCGTCGTAGACCACCAGCGCGTGGCCGCCCTTGTAGAGGAAGAACTCCGCCATCGCGGCGCCCGCGTAGGGGGCCATGAACTTGATCGGCGCGGCCTCGTCGGCCGAGGCGACCACGATGATCGTGTTGTCGAGGGCGCCCGCGTCGTCGAGCTGCTGGGCGATGTTGACGACGGTGGCCATGCGCTGGCCGATCGCCACGTAGACCGAGACGACGCCCGAATCCTTGTTGTTGATGATCGTGTCGATCGCGATCGTCGTCTTGCCGGTCTGGCGGTCGCCGATGATGAGCTCGCGCTGGCCGCGGCCGATCGGGATCATCGAGTCGACGGCCTTCAGGCCGGTCTGCATCGGCTCGTGGACCGACTGGCGGGCGACGACGCCCGGCGCCTTGAACTCGGCGGGGCGCATCTCCTCGTGCTCGATCTCGCCCTTGCCGTCGAGCGGCTTGCCGAGCGGGGAGACGATGCGGCCGAGGAGCTTCTCGCCGACCGGGATCTCGAGGAGGCTGCCGGTCCGCTTGACCGTGTCGCCCTCCACGACCTTCTCCCAGTCGCCGAAGAGCACGGCGCCGACGTTGTCGGACTCGAGGTTGAGCGCGAGGCCCGTGACCCCGTGGGGCAGGTCGAGCATCTCGAAGCTCATGCAGTTCTCGAGGCCGTGGATGCGGGCGATACCGTCGGCGACCGAGAGGATCGTGCCGACCTCGGTCAGCTCGGCCTGGCCGCTGTCGAGGCCCTCGATGCGGCTCTTGAGGATGGAGGTGATCTCGTCAGGCTTAATCTGCATGGTGAAGGTGGTCTCCGTGAGGGATTACGCCTTGGCGACCTGCTTGCGCAGGCTCTCCAGGCGGGTGCGGATGGTGGCGTCGAGGATCTGGTTGCCGACGCGCAGGACGATGCCGCCGAGCACGTCGGGATCGACGGAGGCGGTGAGGTTGACCTTGCGACCGGTCTGCTCGCCGATCTCGCGGCCGATGCGCTCGACCGTGGAGGATTCGAGCTCGACGGCCGAGGTGATCTGGACGGGGAGGAGCTTGTTCTCCTCCTCCCAGAGGGCGTCGAGCTCGCGCCGCACCCGGAAGACGGCCGGCATGCGGTGCTTCTCGATCAGGAGCTCGAGGAAGTTCTCCGTGATGGGATCTGCGCCCTCGAGCGCACCGCCCAGCGACGTCTTCTTCTCCTCGGTCGAGAAGTACGGCGAGAAGAAGAAGACGGACAGCTCCTGGTTGCCGTCGAGCGCATCGGTGAACTCACCGAGCTGCTCGCGGACGGTGTCGAGCTTGTCCGCCTCCTGGGCGACCTCGAACAGCGAGCGGGCGTAGACGCGGGCGATGGCTTCCATCAGTGTCCCGCCTCATGATTTCGGCCACTGTGTCCGGCGTGGATCGTCGTCACTGCCGACGACCGATCGCGCAGCCGGTGCCGGTGGCACCGGCAAGCGGTCGGGTGGTGGCAGGGGCGTCGAGACGCCCCGGAGACAGTCGGCGAAATCGGGAGGCGGGGCACTAGTTGTTCCTGCCTCCGCTGAGCGCGGTGAAATCGAGCTCGCTGAGGGCCTCCTCGACGAGGCGCTTCTGGTCCTCCGCGGTGAGGGTCTTGCGGGTGACCTTCTCGGTCGCGGCCACCGTGAGGTTGGCCACCTCCGAGCGGATCTCGCCGATGGCGCGCGCGGTCTCGGCCTGGATGTCCTTCCTGGCCTGCTCGAGGAGCTCCTCGCGCTTGGCCTGGCCGGCGGCCGCCGCTTCCTTCTCGGTGGCCTGCCCGGCGGTGCGCGCCCGGGAGACGATCTCCTCGGCCTGCACGCGCGCCTCCTTGAGCCGCTCGCGGTACTCGGCGAGCAGCTCGTCGGCCTCGGCCTTCGTGCTGGCCGCGGTGTCGATCGACTCCTCGATCGCGCGCTGGCGCTTGTCGAGCGCTTCGACGATCGGCGGGAAGGCGTACTTGCGCAGGACGAAGAGCGCGGCGGTGAACGCGAGGATCGTCCAGAGCATCAGCCCGACGTCGGGCGTGACGAGGAAGGTGGAGCTCTCCTCCTCGCCGCCGCCTTCGCCGCCGCCCGCCTCCTGGAAGGCGAGGACGAGCCCCGTGATGGTTGAGAACACTCCGGGCTCCTAGAGGAAGAAGGCGATGAGACCGAAGATGAACGCGTAGAACACGATCGCCTCGGTGAGGGCGAAGCCCAGCCACTGGATCGACGTGATCTCGTCGCGCATCTCCGGCTGACGGGTCACCGACTCGATGACCTTGCCGAAGATGTAGCCGACGCCGATGCCGGGGCCGATGGTGCCGAGGCCGGCGCCGACGCCGAGGGCGATCGCCTTGCCTGCGTCGGTGCCGTAGGCGGCCGGATCGGCGGCCTGGGCCAGGGTGGTGATGAGGGAGAGATCCACGGTTGCTCCTTGAGCGCTCTGGTTCGGTTGGACGGGAAAGACTTAGTGGTCCTCGGCGACGGCGCCGCCGAGGTAGATGGCCGTCAGGGTCGAGAAGATGAAGGCCTGCAGCGTCGCCACGAGGCCGATCTCGAAGAGGAAGAATCCGGCGGCGATCGGGAAGGTGACAAGGCCGAGGACGAGCGAGCCCGCGAACCCGAGGTTCAGGAGGACGACGAGGCCGCCGCCCATGAACAGGATCAGGAGGTGGCCGGCGAGGATGTTCGCGAACAGACGCACGCTGAGCGAGACGATCCGGACGAAGTCGGAGATCAGCTCGATCAGGAAGATCGGGCCCTTCGCGGGGCCTTCGACGCCGGCGGGCACGAGGCCCTTGTAGAAGCCGACGACGCCCTTGGCCCGGAAGCCCTCGACGTGGTAGGCGATCCACACCATCAGCGTGAGGACGAGCGGCACCGAGAGGTTCGCCGTGGCGGCGTAGATGGCGAAGCTCGGGATCTCGAGACCCGCGATGTCGACCTTGTGCTCGGTGTTCGTCGGCAACGGGATGTAGCCGATCATGTTCGAGAACCAGATGAAGAGGAAGAGCGCGGCGATGAACGGGAACCACTTGGCCGCCATCCTGCGGTCCATGTTCCCGCCGGCGATGTTGTCGCGCATCAGCGTGTAGGCGAGCTCGACGACGGTCTGCACGCGGTTCGGCCGCGCCTGCATCCGCTTGGCGACGTACATGAACGCGCCGATGGTCAGCACCGTGGCGATGAACAGGTAGAAGACGGCCCTGTTGATGTCGAACGGGCCGGGCAGGTTGACCCACGGCTCGAGCTTGAACTCGTTCTGCGGCTTGAAGGCGTCGCCGGCGCCGGAGCCCTCCTCGGCCCCCAGCGCGAGGGCCGGGGTCAGGAGCGTCAGCAGCAGCGGGGTGGCCAGGACGGCGAGGCGACGGGTCATGAGGGGAGCTCGGTCGGGGTCGTGGCGAAGGGCCGCAGCGCGAGCGCCGTGGAGAGGTAGGCGCTGAAGCAGACGATGACGAGCACTGCGGCGGCGAGGCCGACCGAGTCGTCCTGCCCGGCGATGAAGTAGCCGCCGAAGATCGCCAGGGCGGTGAACCAGCCGCGGCCGATCATCGAGCCGGCGGTGAGGCCCGCGACCTTGCGCATGTCGGCCACAGCGGCCTTCTGGTCGCGGTTCTCCACGCCGACCGATTGTGCGGCGATCTCGAGCGCCCGGCCCTCGGCCTTCTGCTTGATGAGCCGCTGGATCACGTAGGCGGTGCCGCCGACCGCGTAGCCGAGCAGCGGGAATCCCGCGAGGAGGAACACAGGGAGGGCGAGCGCGAGAACCGCGAGGTCAAGGTGCTTGAGCACGTTCAGTCCGCCGTCCGCGCGGTCGCCGGAGCGGACGCAGGCGCGCACCGACGCGAGCCGTGGCGTGGGTGGAGGTGGGCGGCGTTCGGATGCATTGGGTCGGGCGAGCGCAGCCTACACGCGAGCGCGTTGGCCGGGCGGTGAGGGGTCTGGGTGAGGCACCTGGGGACTGTCAGGGTTCTGACTCCCCGGCAGGGCTCACAATAGCGACTCAGGAGCGAGTTTGTGCGGACTTTGTGACAGTGCGTGGCACCCGTCACAAGTCCGCTCACGGGTCGTCATAAACGGAGGTGCTCGAAGCCGATCTCCTCCCCTGCGACCCGGGCGATTCCCATCGTGTGATGCGGCTGCCGGCGGCGGTCGGTCGGGCTGCCGGGGTTGAAGAGCTGGAACGCGAACCCGGCCTCCACGGAGGTCTCGTGGAGCGGCACGTGAGAGTGCCCGAAGACGACGGCATCACAGTTGGGGAAGGCTCGGCGCTGGCGCCGCAGACGTCCCGCGGCGGGGCCGGCGTCATGGACCAGCCCGACGCGCACCTGCCCCACCTCGACGACCCGCCGCTCCGGGAGCCGCTGTGCCAGCGCCGGCTCGTCGACGTTCCCGAGCACCGCATGGACGGGCGGTCCAAGCGCCTCGAGCTCGTCGAGCACTGCGGTGCTGGCGATGTCGCCGGCGTGGAGGATCAGGTCGGCGGCGCGGAGCCGGTCGAGGCAGGGCTCGGGGATCCGGCGGCTTCCCCGCGGCAGGTGGGTGTCGGAGACGATCGCGATGGTGGTCGGCTCGGCCACCGGATCACCGTAGTCGGGTCGGCGTGTTCCCTGAACCACCTGGTGCGTGGGTTGGCGAGCACGCCGCCGGGCGTTTCGCGCCTGCCCGATACTCCCGGCCGTGACCCGGCACCCGTACACGCTCCTTGACGTCTTCACCGACACGCCGTTGGCCGGGAACGCCCTGGCCGTCGTCCACGACGCGGACGGGGTCAGCGACGCGACGATGCTCGCGTTCGCGCGTGAGACGCGGCTGGCCGAGACGACGTTCGTGCAGAGCGACGACGACGCGGACTACCGCAACCGGATCTGGACGGTCACGGAGGAGGTGCCGTTCGCCGGGCACCCGTCGCTCGGCACTGCGGTGGCCGTCGCGCTGGAGCGGGGCGAGACGTCGGTCACCTACCGCCAGCGGACGCAGGTGGGCGTCCAGCCGGTGAGCGTCAAGCGTGACGGGGACCGGGCCCGCGCCTCGATCCTCCAGCCGGCCGCGGAGTTCGGGCCCGAGCTCCGGATCCAGGACGTCCTGCCCGCGCTCGGCCTGAGTGCCCGGGACGGCGCGCCGGGCGGCCTCTGCCGCGTCGTCTCCACCGGGCTACCCGCGCTGATGGTGCCACTCAGCGACCGCGACGCGGTGGCCCGCGCCCGCTACGACCACCCCGCACTCGACGCGGCCGTCCCCGGCGGCGCGAACGTCTACCTCTACGCGCTCGAGGCCGACGAGGCACGCGCCCGGATGTTCGTCACGGTGGGCCCGGAGGGCGAGGATCCGGCCACGGGCTCGGCGGCCGGCCCGCTCCTTGCCCACCTCCACGAGACGGAAGGGCGAACCGAGCTCACCGTGCGTCAGGGGGTCGAGATGGGGCGCCCAAGCCGCCTGGACTGCACGCTCGAGGACGGGCAGGTGCGGGTCGGCGGCGACGTCATCGTGGTCGCGACCGGGACGCTCCGGCTGCCCTGAGCGCTCAGGAACGCTCCCGTTTCGCCTTGCGCTCCCGCGCCTTCTTGCGTGCGGCCGAGCGGGCCTTCGCGGACTTCTGCGCCTTCTCGATCCGGTTCTTGAGCACACGGTAGGCGGTCCGGGGCTCGCCCTCGAGGTCCACGAGCGCCGAGTCCCAGGTGTCGTCGGGGGTCGACGGGTTCCAGTGGTAGATGTAGACGCGTCGGATGCGCGAGGAGAGCGGGGTGAGGCGGTCGAAGAGCCAACGCGTCGACTTGCCCGCGTGGCGCTCGGACTCCTCGAAGGGGATCTTCGCCTTGGCCGTGCGGTTGACGATCCCGCCGGTCTCCGTCAGCCAGATCTGGCCGCGGGTGACCTTCATGAGCTCGCGCGTCCCGGTGGTCCGGAAGCGGTTCACGTCGATGTAGTTGTGCAGACCCCAGACCTTCGGGTCGTGCTTGACCTTCCGGCGGAAGCGCTTGACCCACGAGCGCATGTTCGGCGAGTCGAGGAGCTCGCCGCCGAGGATCGTGCACGTCGGGCAGGCCCGGACGAGCGCGTCGTGGTAGCGCGCGGCGATCTCCGGCTTCTTGCAGAGCGGCTGGGAGCAGTGGTTGGGCTCGTTCCAGGTCGCGTATTCGGTGACCCACGGGAAGTTGACGCGCAGGCGCCGGAACTGGCGCTGCAGCGCCCTGGGCGACGGGCGCTTCTTCTGGCGGCCCTCCCGGCGTGAATGGCCGAAGGAGAGCAGCGGCTTGATGCCGTCGGCCTTGGCCTCCTTGAGCCATGCGCGCAGCTCGTCCTCTTGGAAGCCACCGTCCATCGTGTCCCACGGCACGACGTAGCGGGCGTGGGTGATGTCGAGGTCCTTGAAGAGCTCGTCACCGAAGAACTGCGTCTTCTGATCGGCGATCCCGAAGATCGGGGCGCGCGGCTTGCTCTTCGCGGCCGCTCCCGCCGGCGTCAGGGCGCTCAGCAGGAGGAGGCCGAGGAGAAGGAAGGGGGTGAGACGGATCACGGAGAGGGCTCGGGTTCGGTGAGGACGGTGTCCTCGTGGGCGTAGGCGGGGGAGCAGCAGCACAGCAGGCGCAGCTCCTCCTGCCCGGTGTTGACGAGCTTGTGCTCGACACCGGGCGGGATGATGACGCAGTCACCTAGGGCCACGTCGCACTCCTCGTCGGCCAGGCGCATCCGTCCTGTCCCCGCGGTGATGACGTAGAGCTCCTCGGCAAGCCGGTGGTAATGGGCCGTCGTGGCGCCCGCGACGGGCAGGGTGGCCTCCGCGAGGCTCTGGTTGCGTGCCCCGCTCCAGGTCGGATGGACGAGCTCGCGGATCTGCGAGCCGTCCTTCGTGGTGAACGGGGTGGCCCGCGCGAGGTTCGTGACGTCCATCGGCATCTGCGGGTAAGGACCGGACGGGCCCCCCGGAGTTGCGGCCCGCACGACACGAATCAGCCGGATCGGGGGCTGACGGAGTGTCAATCCTCTAGTACGCTCGTCCCATGGCCTCGGCCCAGCCCAGCACCGCCAAGCGCGCCCAGATCCAGGAGGCCGTTCTGGCCGCGACCGAAGAACTGCTCGGCGCGGGCGGCTCCTTCCAGGACCTCAAGATCGAGAAGATCGCCACCTCCGCGGGGATCTCGCGGACCGCCTTCTACTTCTACTTCAAGGACAAGCGCGAGCTGCTGATGCACTTGGCCGAGGACATCACGAGCGAGCTCTACAGCCAGGCCGACGAGTGGTTCACCGGCAACGAGGGAGAGCCGGAGGATCAGGTCTCCGGGGCGCTCTCGGCGATCTCCTCCCTCTATTTCGAGCACGGTCCGCTGCTGCGCGCGATCGTCGAGGTCTCCACCTACGACGAGGAGATCGCCACCTTCTGGCGCGCCCTGCTCCAGCGCTTCGCCGACGCGACCACCGCGCGGATCAAGACCGAGCAGAAGGCCGGACGCGCGCCGGCGATGCCCCCGGCCGCGACGGCGTTCGCGCTGGTCTGGATGACCGAGCGGACGTTCTACCAGCAGATGGTCCAGGGCGCACCGGTCGACCGTGAGGAGCTCGTCGCCGCGCTCAACGGGATCTGGCTGCGCTCGGTCTACGGCAGCTGACCGCGGGCCACGTCCTCGGTCTCTCGCCGCACCGCCTCGAACTCGCCGGTCCCGAGCCGCACCTCGACATCGGCGTCGATCTCCGCCGCGGTGACCCCGGGGCGGGCGCGCCGCAGCCGGCGCGCGTCGAGGCGACGGAACTTGAGGATCTCGAGGACGTAGACCAGGTAGACGCTCCCCGCGAGCACGACGAGCGCCAACGCGCCCATCGCGAGTGAGCCGGGCAGCAGCAGGTTCCCGCTGTCGTCCGAGTACCGGACGAAGCGGAGGGCGACCGCGAAGCCGCCGAGCAGCAGCGTCCAGGCGTAGAGGTAGACGACGGTGCGGCGCTGGGAGAACCCGATCCGGCTGAAACGGTGGTGGAAGTGGTTCGCGTCCGCCTCCCAGGGCTTGCGCTTGTACTTCAGGCGCTTGAGGACCACGAAGGTCGTGTCCACGAACGGGACCGCCAGCACGACGAGGGGGAAGACGAGCGCGAGCACCGCCTGGGTCTTGACCGCGCCCTCGATCGCGATGCTCCCGAGCAGCAGCCCGAGCAGGTTCGATCCGCAGTCCCCCATGAAGACGCTCGCCGGGTGAAAGTTGTGGACGAGGAAGCCGAGCGCGGCGCCGGCGGTGATCGCGGCGAGCACGGCGGCGTGGCCGCGGTTCAGGTCGAAGGCGATGATCGTGAAGGTGATGGCACTGATCGCGCAGACCCCGGCGGCCAGGCCGTCGATGCCGTCCGAGAGGTTCACCACGTTCATCACGACCACGAGGCCCGCGATGGTCAGCACGGTGCCGGCGTCCCCGAGGTCCTGGGCGCCGACGAGCGGGAGCGTGATGTTCGAGACCTCGACGCCGGCCTGGACGGGGAAGTAGGCGGCGAGGATCTGGCCGCCGAGCTTGGCGGCCGGCGGGAGCTCGAAGCGGTCGTCGACCGCACCGATCAGGGCGATGATGCTCGCCCCGAGCAGGATGCCCTTGAGGCGCTCGTCGAGGATCGGGCCGAAGTCGAGCAGCAGCGCGCTCGCGACGAGCACCGCGCCGAGCATCGCGATCCCGCCGAGCAGCGGGGTCTCCTCGCGGCTGAGGCCCCGGTCCTTCGGCTTGTCCACCGCGCCGACCAGCCGCGCGAACCGCGCGGTCAGCGGCGTGAGCAGCGCCGCAACCGCGAAGGCGACGAGGAACGCGAGGAGCGCGTCGCCCTCGGTCATCGCCTGATGTCGCGTGAACGGCTCACCGGGACCCCGACTCTACGGAGGGCCCCGGCGGGTCGGAGGCTCACACCGTGGCGGGCGCGCTCAGGTGCTCGTAGAGCGGGTAGCGATCGGCCAGGGCGGCGACCCGCTCGGCGAGCGTGCCCTTCTCAGCCTCGAAGGAGGAGGTGAGCGCGGTCGCGATGATCTTGCCGACCTCGGTGAAGTCCTCAGGCGTGAGGCCGCGGGTGGCCAGGGCAGGGGTGCCGACGCGCAGGCCGCTCGTGACCATCGGCGGGCGCGGGTCGAACGGGACCGCGTTGCGGTTGACGGTGATGCCGATCTCGTGGAGGCGGTCCTCGGCCTGCTGGCCATCGAGCTGGGACTCGCGAAGGTCGACGAGCACGAGGTGGACGTCGGTGCCGCCGGTGAGGACGGAGACGCCCTCCCCCGCCTCTACGAGTTCGGCCGCGATCGCCTGGGCGCCCGCGATCGTGCGCTCCTGGCGCTCCTTGAACTCGGGGGTCATCGCGAGCTTGAAGGCGACGGCCTTGGCGGCGATGACGTGCTCGAGCGGGCCACCCTGCTGGCCGGGGAAGACCGCGGAGTTGATCCTCTTGGCGTACTCCTCCTTGCAGAGGATGATCCCCGAGCGCGGGCCACCGAGCGTCTTGTGGACCGTGGTGGTGACGACGTCGGCGTACGGAACCGGACTCGGGTGCAGGCCCGCGGCGACGAGCCCCGCGAAGTGGGCCATATCGACCATGAGCAGGGCGCCGACCTCGTCGGCGATCTCGCGGAAGCGGGCGAAGTCGAGCTGGCGGGGATAGGCCGACCAGCCAGCGATGATCATCTTCGGCTTGCGCTCACGCGCCACCTCGGCGACCTTGTCCATGTCGAGCAGCGAGGTCTCCTCCTCGACCTCGTAGGGCGCGATGTCGTAGAGGCGCCCGGAGACGTTGATCTTCATCCCGTGGGTGAGGTGGCCGCCGTGGGCGAGCTTCAGGCCCATCAGCGTGTCGCCCGGGGTGAGCAGGGCGTGGAAGACGGCGGTGTTCGCCTGGGCGCCCGAGTGCGGCTGGACGTTCGCGTGCTCGGCCCCGAAGAGCTCCTTGGCGCGGTCGATCGCGAGCTGCTCGGAGACGTCGACGTGCTCGCAGCCGCCGTAGTAGCGCTTGCCGGGGTAGCCCTCGGCGTACTTGTTGGTGAGGACCGAGCCCTGCGCCTCGAGCACGGCCCGGGGCACGAAGTTCTCGCTGGCGATCATCTCGAGCGTGCGCTGCTGGCGCTCGAGCTCTTTCGCGAGGACCTCCGCGATCTCGGGGTCGACCTCGGACAGCGGGGCGTTGAAGGTGTCGGACATGCGGGCTCCTAGGGGCGGGTTGCGGGCGTGCCCAGGCGCTGCGGCGGGGTGCTGCGGTCGGGGCTCCCCGGTGGTCGTTCCCACCCTCGCGCCAGTCGCCCCGACGCCTGGAAGGCTAGACGATCACTCGGACTCCAACGCGACGATCTGGCCCACGCGGCGCTCGTGGCGCCCGCCCTCGGTCTCGGTGGCCAGGAAGGCGGCGACGATGTGGTCGGCTTCCGCGGGCTCGAGCCGGGCGCCGGAGAGGGTGACGACGTTCGCGTGGTTGTGGCGGCGGGAGAGCGCAGCCTCGTCGGCGTCGTGGGCGTTGACCGCCCGGATCCCCGGGACCTTGTTCGCGACGATCGCCACGCCGTTGCCACTGCCGCAGGCCAGCACGGCCATGTCGGCGTCGCCGTCCGCGACCATCTGCGCGGCGTCGTGGGCGAACTGCGGGTAGTCGGTCGACTCCGCCGAGGAGGTGCCGACGTCGCTCACGCTGTGGCCCCCGGCCTTCAGGGTCTCCTTGACGTGCTCCTTCAGGGCGAAGCCGCCGTGGTCTGCTCCGAGGACTATGCGCATGGTGGCGGGAACGCTACTCACCACAGGGTCGCAGCGGCGGGCGGATCACCCGGGGCCGCACGTTGTGCGGATCGACTTGCTGTGGGCGGGTCAACTCGCACAACCCCTCGCTGGCACCCGTCCGTCACAGCACGGCCGCGACCGCGTCGGCGGAGAACGCGCCCGCGCGGGCGATGGTCCAGACGCCTGCTTCCTCGTAGGCGGTGAGGTCGACGATCGTGGAGCTCACGCCCGGGAGCTCGCCGCCGTCGAGGACGAGGTCGACGGCCTCGCCGATGCCTCGGTCGAGGTCGGCGAGTCGGCGTGGCGCCGGGGCACCCGCGGGGTTGGCGCTCGACTGGAGCACGGGCCAGCGCACCGCCTCCAGGGCCGCGAGCTCCGGCGGCAGCGCCGGGACGCGCAGGCCGAGCACGTCCGGGCGGCTGCCGCAGGCCAGCGGGTATCGGCCGGCGGGGTTCGGCAGCAGCAGGGTGACCGGGCCGGGGAGCAGGGCGAGCATGGCCTCCCGCGTGCGGGAGCCGAGCTCCGGCAGCGCGGCGAGCGCCAGGGAGGGCTGGAAGAACATGACCGCGGCGGGCTGGTCGCGATCACGGCGCTTGAGCGCGTAGAGCCGCCGGACGCCCTCCTTGGATTCGGGCTCGCAGGCCAGGCCGTAGACGGTGTCGGCGGGGAAGACCGCGACGCCCTCAACGCTCATGCAGCGGGAGAACGTCTCGGCGTCGGCCGGTGTCAGGGGCGCCATGCGCTCACCACCCGGTCGATGCCGCCGAGGTCGCGGCCGACGTCGGTCTCCCAGGCCGGGGGGAAGAGCGCGCGCACGCTTGAAGCTTGCCCGGCGCCGACCTCGAGCCCGGCGATCCGCGCGCCAACCTCGATGATGGCGGGCACGAGACGCCGGTAGACGTCGAGGCCGTCCGCTCCCGCGAAGAGCGCCCCGGCCGGTTCGTGCAGCGTGATCTCGGGGGCCAACTCGGCGCCGGTCTCGACGTAGGGCGGGTTCGAGACCACCACGTCGGCGCGCTCACCCGCGAGCAGGTCGCCCTCGACGAAGCGCACGTCGAGTCCGAGCCGCGCGGCGTTCCCACGGGCCACCTCCATCGCGCCCGGCGAGACGTCGGTGCCCGTCACCTCGAGGTCCGGCCGCTCGTCCTTGAGCGCGAGGGCGATCGCGCCGCTTCCGGTGCCCACGTCGAGCACGCGGGTACCCCGCGGCAGCCCGTGGACGGCCCACTCGACGAGCGCCTCGGTGTCCGGTCGCGGGATGAGCACGCGGGGGTCGACCTGGAGGTCCAGACGTCGGAACCCCTTCTCCCCCAGCAGATAGGCGGTCGGGACCCGTTCGACCGTGCGGCGTCGCACCGCCGCCTGGAAGGCCTGCACCGCGGCGCCCTCGACCGGCGCGTCGCGGTCCATCATCAGGCGCGTGCGGTCGATCCCGAGGGCGTGGGCGAGCAGCAGCTCGGCGTCCAGGCGGGGCGAGTCGCCCTCGGCGGCCTCGCGCGCGATCCGGGCCGAGGCGAGCGCCTCGCGGACCGGCACCCCCGCGAACGGCCCCGCCATCATGCGCGCGGGCGCCGCCGGGACGGGATGACGCCGCTCACGTCGGTGCGGCCGCCTGCTCCTCGAGGGCGCGGCGCTTCTCGTCGTTCTGCAGGGCGTTCGTGAACTCGTCGAGCTCGCCGTCGAGCACCGCGTCGAGATTGTGGGCGGTGAACTTGATGCGGTGGTCGGTGACCCGGCGCTCGCCGTAGTTGTAGGTCCGGATCTTCTCGGCGCGGTCGCCTGTGCCGACCTGGGCCTTCCGGTCGGCGCCGACCGCGGCCTGCTGCTCGGCCAGCGCGGCCTCGTAGATGCGGGCGCGGAGGACCCGCATGGCCTTCTCGCGGTTCTGGAGCTGGCTCTTCTCGTCCTGCATCGCGACCACGATCCCGGTCGGCTTGTGCGTGATCCGCACCGCGGAGTCGGTGGTGTTGACCGACTGGCCGCCCGGCCCGCCGGAGCGGTAGACGTCGATCTGCAGGTCGCTCTGCTGGACGTCGACCTCCACGTCCTCGACCTCGGGGAGCACCGCGACCGTGCAGGTCGACGTGTGGATGCGTCCCTGTGACTCGGTGGCGGGCACGCGCTGGACGCGGTGCGTGCCGCCCTCGAACTTGAAGACGGAGTAGGCGCCGTCGCCCTTGACCGCGAAGGTGCCCGCGTCCATCGTCTCGGTGGAGAAGCGGCGGCGCTCGGCGTACTTCATGAGCATCCGCTGCACGTCGGCGGCCCACAGGCTCGCCTCGTCGCCCCCGGCACCGCCCTGGATCTCGACGATCACGTTCTTGTCGTCGTTGGGGTCGCGCTCGACCATCGCGAGGCGCAGCTCCTCCTCGACGACCTCGAGCTGCGTGCGGGCCTCGGCGAGCATCTCGCGGACCGAGGCGTCCTCCTCCTCGGCCAGGAGCTCCTGTGCACCGTCGATGTCGCCTCGCGTGCGGCGCCACTGCTCGCCGAGCTTGGCGGCCGGCTCGAGGTGCGCGTACTCGCGACCGACGTCGGCGTAGCGCCGACGGTCGTTGATCACGTCCGGGTCAGTCATGAGACGCCCGACCTCCGCAAAGCGGGCCTCGATCTGTTCGACGAGCTGCTCGATCATCCGGGGTCGAGCCTAGTGTCCGACCACGACCACCGTGTGCTCACCGTCGACGGCGCCGACGTCGTGCTCCGGCGCTGCACCGGCTCGCGGTGGGGGCTCCCGCCCGCCCGCTTCTCATCGAGGAGCACGTCCGCGGCAGCCCGTTCTCCTACGCGACCGACCTCGACGCCCTCGAAGGGCGAGCGGCTGCCGGCCCTCGACCGAGCCGGCGTCGGTCACGAGCCGTCGCGGAGCTCGACGCGTTGCTCGGGCCGGTCGTCTTCCGGGCGCTGGCCTGGTGCGTGGGGATGCGCGGCGAGCACGCGCTCGGCCGCCGGGAGCTCTCCGGCTCCCTCGCCGAGGCGCTCCTACGGCTGACCCGAACCGAAGCGGTGGTCGAAGCGGTCACATGGGCGCAGGCGCCCCGGCGATGATCCGCGCGCGCCTTCCGCCAGAACCCCCCATGGAACCCATGCCCAGAGGAAGACACCCACTGTGAAGCGCTCCCCGGCCGCCCTGGCCGTGATCGTCCTGTCCCTGCTGCTCGCCGCCTGCGGGAGCGAGGACACCCCGACCACCTCCACCGCCGCGCCTGCCGCACCCGCCGCCGACACGTTCGCCGCCGTCGAGGCCGAGGCGAAGGGCCAGACCGTCCGCTGGTGGATGTTCGGTGGCGACGAGAAGATCAACGCGTACGTCGACGACGTCGTCGCACCGGCCGCCGAGAAGCGCGGCGTGACCATCGAGCGCGTCCCGATCACCGACACCGCCGATGCCGTGGGTCGCGTCGTCTCCGAGCGCCGGGCGGGCAAGACCGACGGCGGCGGCGTCGACATGATCTGGATCAACGGCGAGAACTTCGCCGCGGGCAAGAAGAGCGACCTGTGGCTCGAGGACTGGTCGACCGGGCTGCCGAACGCGATGCAGTTCGTGGACTACACGAGCCCGGCGATCAACACCGACTTCCAGGTGCCCGTCGACGGGCAGGAGTCTCCCTGGCAGAGCGCCCGCTTCGTCTTCGCCACCGACTCGGCCAAGGTGCCCGACCCGCCGCAGGACTTCGACGCGCTGCTGGCCTACGCGAAGGCCAACCCCGGTCGCTTCACCTACCCCGCGCCCCCGGACTTCACCGGCTCCGCCTTCGTGCGCCAGGTCGTCGCGGCCAAGGGCGAGGGCGAGGCCTTCGCGTACCTGAAGGAGCTCAAGCCGCTCATGTATCGCAAGGGCGAGAGCTTCCCGAAGTCCCAGGCCGAGCTCGACGAGCTCTTCGCGAACAAGCAGGTCGACTTCGCGATGGCCTACGACGCGAACTTCGTGAACGCCGGGGTCCGCAAGGGCGGCTTCCCGGGGAGTGCCCGGCCGTTCCTCATCGGCGAGGGCGCGCTGACGAACACCTCCTACGTGACGATCCCCGCTAACGCGGCCAATCAGGCGGGCGCGAAGGTCGTCGCCGACGTGCTCCTCGACCCCGAGATCCAGGCGGAGAAGGCCAAGCCCAGCGTACTCGGCAACCCGACCGTGCTTGATCTCGAGAAGCTCGGGCCGCAGAAGTCCCTGTTCGTGAACGAGGACACGAGCGAGTACGTGCTGACCGACTACGGCACCCCGGTCACCGAGGTGGCCGCCGACGAGGTCGCGACGCTCGAGAAGCGCTGGATGCGCGAGATCCTGCGGTAGGACGGTGGATCCGGGACCGAACGCAGCGGTGCTCGCGGCGACTCCGCGTTCTCACGCCGGGCTGCGCGCGCAGCGGCGAGTGCGCCTGCGGACCGCGGGAGCCCTCGCCCCCGCGCTGCTCGTGCTGCTGCTGCTCTTCGGGGGCGGCCTCGCGGGGGCGGTTCGGACGAGCCTCGTGCCGCTCGGCGGGAGCGCGTCGCTCGAGAGCTGGCGCACGCTCTTCGCCGACCCCGCGTTCGGCGACGCGGTCCGCTTCAGCCTGCGGATCTCCCTGACGGCGACCCTCATCTCGGCGGTGGCGGCGGTCGCGGTCGCCTCGCTGGTGCGCTCGCGCGGGACGACGCTCCGCGCGCTCGTCGCCCTCCCGGTGCCGGTCCCCCACCTGCTGATCGCGGTGCTCGCCGTGCTCTGGCTCGCGCCCGGCGGTCTCGCGGACCGGCTGCTCGGCACGACGCTCGGCGGCTCGGTCATCCGTGACGAGCGGGGGCTCGGGATCGTGCTGGTCTACGTCTACAAGGAGACCCCGTTCCTCGTGCTGCTCGTGCTGGCCGCGATGGGTCGGGGGCTGCGGGAGCGGGAGGAGGCGGCGGCGGTGCTCGGCGCCTCGCTCTTCCAGCGGCTGCGCTGGGTGCTGTGGCCGGCCATCAGGACGCCGCTCGTCGTCGGTTCGATCGTCGTGGCCGCTTTCACCCTCGGCGCGTTCGAGGTCCCCCTCACGGTCGGGCCGAACTACCCGCCGACCCTCTCCGAGTTCGCTTTCCAGGCGACCCAGAACGACCTGCTCGCCGGGGAGGGCGTCGCCGCCGCGTCGCTGCTGCTGACCGCGGTGGCGAGCATCGGCCTGGCCATCCTCGCCGTGCGGCTCGGGAAGGACCAGACCGGTGGCTGAGCTGCTCCCGCACGATGCCGCGGCCGCCCGTGGACGGCGTCACACGTTCCGTCGTCCCACCGGCGCGGGGCTCGCCGCGCTGGCGATCGCGGGGCTGTTCGCCCTGCCGCTGCTTGCCTTGGTGGTCCGCGCGTTCGCCGACGCCTGGCGCTTTCCCGCCATCGTGCCCCAGCGGTTCGGGGCGCGCGGCGTCGAAGTCGCGTTCTCGGGCAAGGCGCTCGAGGCGTTCGGCAACTCCCTGCTCGTGGGCGTCGGCGTGACGTCCCTGGCCCTGCTCCTGGGGTGGCCGGCGGCGCGCGTCCTCGGCGAGCGGCGGCTCCGGCGCCCCGGGTTCGTCTTCCTCCTGCTGGCCATGCCGCTGCTCGTGCCGAGCTACGCGACCGGCACCGGCCTGACCGAGTGGTTCCTCCGGCTCGACCTGGCCGACACGCTCGGTGGCCTGGGCCTTGCTCACCTGGTGGTGGTCCTCCCCTACGTGATCGTCGTGCTCCTGAGCGGCTTCGGCCCCCGCGTCACCGAGCTCGAGGAGATGGGCCGCAGCATGGGCCTCGGCCCGGTCGCGCGGTGGCGCCTCGTGACCCTGCCCGCCGTCGCCCCCACGCTCGCGGCGGCGACGTTCCTCGGGTTCCTCGTCTCCTGGAGCGAGTACGGCTCCTCCCTGGCGGTCGGCGGCGGGACGCCGATGCTGCCGGTCATCCTGCTGCCCTTCGTGCGCAACGATCCGCAGGTGGCCGCCGCCCTCGCCCTGCTCTTCCTCGCCCCCGCCGTGCTCGCCCTGATCGCGACCACGCGCGCTGCGCGGAGCCCGCTGTGAGCGGCGCCACCCCCCGTGAGCCGGCGCGCGCCGCCACCACC